>NZ_JBMLTR010000132.1:0-73793 GCF_049239865.1 Aquidulcibacter sp. | reverse complement strand
CATGGTCGCGCGCCGCGCGCACCAAGGCATCGGCGTCCACGCCCTCAATCGGGGCTTCGCCAGCGGTATAGACGTCTGCGATGGCGACAACGTCTGCATCGTTGAAACAGCGGGCGAAATCCTCAAACAAGGCTTGCAGGCGGCTGAAGCGGTGGGGCTGGACGACAGCGACAACTTTGCCGGAGGTGACTTGGCGGGCGGCTTTGAGGACGGCAGCAATCTCGACCGGATGGTGGCCATAATCATCAATGATGCGTACACCCTGCCACTCACCCACTTTGGTAAAGCGGCGCTTGACGCCTTCAAACTGGTGCAGGCCCTTCGTGATCTGGGCATCGCTCGCCCCCAGTTCACGCGCCACACTGATGGCGGCCAAAGCATTGGTGACATTGTGCAGGCCGGGCATGGGCAAGTGCAGACCGTCAATCTGGTGGGCTGGGCTGCCGCGCTTGGCGGCAAAGGCAACGCTAAAGCGGGAGCCATCGGGGTCGGCTTCGAGGTTCAACGCCCGCACATCGGCTTGCGGGTTGAATCCATAAGTGACGACGCGGCGGTCGGTTGCCCGCGCCACCAAACCTTGCACGCCTGGATGGTCGATACACATGACGGCAAAGCCGTAGAAAGGCACAGAGGCGACAAAGGTCTCAAACGCCGCTTCCATGGCCTCAGCCGTGCCATAAAAGTCCAAATGCTCTGGGTCCATATTGGTGACGATGGCGATGGTCGGGCGCAATTTGGTGAAGGTGCCGTCGCTCTCATCGGCCTCAACCACCATCCAATCACCCGAGCCAACCCGCGCATTGGTGCCATAGGCGTTGATGATGCCGCCATTGATCACGGTCGGGTCTTTGTCTGCCGCATCCAAAAGGGTAGCAACCATGCTGGTGGTGGTGGTCTTGCCGTGCGTGCCACCGACCGCGATGGTCCAGCCCAAGCGCATCAGTTCAGCGAGCATCTCAGCCCGGCGCACAACCGGAATGCCCAGATCGCGCGCAGCCACGACTTCCACATTGTCGGGCTTTACAGCCGAGGAGATCAGCACGATCCCGGCCTCGGCTACATGGGCCCCGTCATGGCCGACAAAGACCTTGATGCCCGCCTTGCGCAGACGGTCGAGATTGGCGCTATCCTTGGCGTCAGAGCCCTGAACCTTATGGCCCCAATGGGCGAGGACTTCAGCAATCCCACTCATCCCAATCCCGCCAATGCCGACAATGTGGATGGCGCCGATATCGAGGGGGATGGAGTTGGTGCGCATGAAGATCAGGTTCCCAGCCAGCTTTGGCTATTGGTTAGAAGCAAGAATTGGGGGTCAGACTTGAATTAATCACGCCGGCTTAGCAAGTGGTCGCGCGCATAGTCGGCGAGTTCTTGCGCGTCGCGCTGCATACTTTGATTGACCGCGTGGAATATGAAGGGCGGCACCGCAAAGCTGCTGAGCATAATGATTGCCAACACGAGATAAAATGGATCGCTATAGTCTGCTTGGATCAAGGACATGACCCAGAAGAAAAACGGGATACTTAACGCCGTGCTGAGATAAAGTGCTGGCATCAAAATGCTGGGGAACACGCTCGTTTTGCCCACTGCGCGGGTGAGATTTTCATAAGCGGTGGCATGCAACATGCCATCCTTTTTGATCGTCCCCGCCACCAGAATTTCATCCCCGACCGCTGCGACGACTGGAAAGCGGCCATCAAAAGATACGACTTGATGATTGACCGAGAAGATCATCGGCATGGCAGCGGCGACAGGTACATGGCCCGGAGATGCCATCCGCTGGAAGCTTAGCGAGGCTGGTGCCTCAACCATAGTGATGGGTTCAACCCGTCCTTTGACCACCGCCATCGCCTGCCCCCGTTTTTCTCAGGCGCAAACCAGCCCGAGCCTGCCTAAGTTACGCATCTTGTTGAATGGCGGCAAATACCAGATCGGCCAAGGCTTCTGCCGCGTCTGGCTTGCCAACAGCTCTGGCGGCTTTCGCGCGCTTTTGTAGCTCATCCGGGGCTGTCAGAAGGTTTTCCAACAATTGTGCCAAAGCATCGACGGTGAACTCGTTTTCCTTGATCACGTCGGCTGCACCCACACTGGCCAAGGCTTCAGCATTGAAGGTCTGGTGGTCATTGGTTGCACCGGGCAACGGCACTAGAATGGCGGGGCGACCGACCACAGCAGTCTCGGACACGGTGGAAGCCCCTGCCCGACCGATCACCAAATGGCTCTTGGCCAAGCGGTCAGCCATATCTTTGAAGAAAGGCCATACTTCGCACTGCACGCCCGCTTCTGTATAGGTGTCGCGGGCAAAGTCGCATTGCTCTTCGCGCACTTGGTGCGAGACGAACAAGCGTGCCCGCAAATGCTCTGGCAGTGAGGCGATGGCTTGGGGGACGATACTGCCCAAGACGCGCGCGCCCTGACTGCCGCCCGTCACCAAAATGCGCAGATTGCCGCTGGAAAGATCGGGATAGCCGTCCAAGCGGGCGTCGACGATGGGCTGACGCACGGGATTGCCGACGACGACATGCTTTTCTGGGTGTTCCAACCCGTCTAGTTGCGCAAAACCAGACGCAATCGAAACGGCCTTACCTTGAAACAAGCGGTTGACGCGGCCCAGCACGGCATTTTGCTCATGCACGATTACGGGAATTTTGCCGCTGGAAAACAGGACCGGAAACGTCGGATAGCCACCAAAGCCAATGATAGCCGCAGGGTCGTGGCTTTTGATAAAGGGGCCAACGAGATTGAGGCTTTTCATCACCGCAAAGCCCGCATCAATCTTACCCTTGATCCCGCCTTCGTCCGCATTGGTGACGGGCAGGATCAGAACTTCTTCGGCGGGGAAGCCTTCAGTATAGCGCTTGCCCCGTGGGTCGGTAACCAAAGCGACGCGGCCGCCACGGGCGACAATGGCATCAGCGAAAGCGCGGGCTGGAAACATATGACCGCCAGTGCCACCAGCAGCAATAATAATCAGGGGACCCATAAGTGTACTCAATCCTTGGAAAGGTAATTCGCCCGTTCTTTAGGGCGCTTTGAGTACAGAATGAAGCGGTTTGGGCGGTAAGTGACTGCTGAATAGGCCGAGTGCTCGCGCACTACCAACCAACCCAACCTTGTGATTTGCCATTGCGCAAATCTTGCCCCGGCCGCTTGCGGGTTAAGGCGAGTGCCAGACCAATCGTTACGGCAGAGCCCAAGATGGATGAACCGCCATAGGAGATGAACGGCAGGGTCATGCCCTTGGCTGGCATGAGGTTCAAATTCACCGCCAGATTGATCGCAGCCTGATAGCCGATCAAGGCAAACAAGCCCGTTGCTGCTAATTGTGGGAAGTTCTCGCTCTGGCGATTGGCGATCAGAAGGCCTCGGACGACCAGCGCACAGAATAGGACGACAAGGCCGACGCTGGCGATTAAGCCAAATTCTTCTGCGGCAACCGAATAGATGAAGTCAGTATGGGCATCGGGTAAGAAGTGCTTGATTTCGCCTTCACCCGGCCCCCGGCCTAAGAAGTCGCCCGCGGCAATGGCATCGAGTGCGCGATCGGTTTGATAGGTCTCGCCTGCTTCAGGGTTCAAAAAGCCTTGGACGCGCTTTTGCACGTGCTCAAACGCAAAATACAAAACCCCACCGCCAACCACGGCTGCACTGGCGAAGGCCGCAATCCAGACCCAAGACATGCCAGAGATTAGAAACACGGTCAGGAAAGCCATGGTCAAAAGGCCCGTCTGGCCGATGTCGGGCTGGGCGATCAACAGCGCGACGGGGAGGACATAAAGCGCCATGCCGATGCGCGCTGCAGGAAAGGATGGGTTCTCAATCCGCTTAGAAAACAACCATGCCGCCAATACGATCAAAGAAGGCTTTAAAATCTCTGACGGCTGGAACGAAAATCCGCCGATCCGCAGCCAGCGTTGCGCCCCTTTGGCTTCGTGCCCGAACAACAGGATGTAGACCATCAAGGCGATGGCCAACAAGTAAAACAAAGCCGCCGCACGTCGCGCGCCGGTGGGGCTTAAGAAGGACAAAGCTACGACAACGGACGCGCCAATCGAGACAAACATCGCTTGGCGCAGCACAAAGAAATACTCATTGCTAAAGCCCAGACGCCCGGTTGCCGCGCCAGAGGAGGCAAAGCTGAACACCAGCCCCATGGTCATCAGAACAGCCGCGATCAACACCACCGGGCGATCAATCGTGCGCCACCAGTCAGCGATAAAGGTGAATTCAGCGCGTGGCAGTCTGACAGAAGCGAGCATCGCCATGGGGTGGCTCCAAAAAGGACGTGAGGGCGCTACGCCGTTTTGGCGGCAGGAAGCGCTTGCGCCGATAGGCCATCATCAGGGTTAATGAGTCCTTTCACGCAGGCCGTAAAATGCCGTCCTCGTGCCTCAAAATCTGGAAATTGATCGAAACTGGCGCAGGCAGGTGACAGGATGATGATCTCTTCGCTCATCGTCTCTTGCGCATCGGCAAAAGCGCGCGCGGTCGCCACATCCACCGTGCCGCAAATTTCATAAGGAATTTGGCCGTCCAGAGTCTGGGCAAAGGCTTCACTGGCCTCGCCAATCAGATAGGCCTTGGTGACGTGATCAAACAAAGGCGCGAGGCTATCGATCCCGCCGACTTTGGCTTGTCCGCCTACAATCCAGCGCAATTTCGGAAAAGCCGCCAAGGCTTGCGCAGCGGCGTCCGCATTGGTCGCCTTGGAGTCGTTGTAAAAGCGGATCGGCCCGACCTGACCAATTTCCTGCAAGCGATGTTCAAGACCGGGAAAATTGATCAATGCCTTCGTGATGGCCTGGGGGCTGAGCCCCAAGGCGCGGGCAGCCGCATAGGCAGCGGCGGCATTCTGCGCATTGTGAGAGCCCGGCAAAGCATGGGCATGGGCGAGGTCGACCACCATTTGGCTGCGTCCGTCCAAATTATCCCAGAGCATGGAACCCAGCGCGCAAACGCCTTTGCCGAGGGCTTGGCAGGCAGAAATCGGCACCACAACACGTTGGGCTCCAGCATTCATGCGCGTGCATAGGGCCATGCCCCAGTCATCATCGACGCCAACAATCGCCCAATCCGTATTGGTCTGATTATTGAAGATGCGCCGCTTGGCCGCTGCATAGCGCTCCATCGTGCCATGGCGCTCTAAGTGGTCTGGCGTCAAATTAAGGTGGATGGCGGCTTTGGCGCGCAGGCTTTCGACCAGATCGAGCTGATAAGAGGACAGCTCCAGCACATAGATTGCATCAGGACGGGGTGGGTCGAGGGCGAGCACACCGGTGCCAATATTGCCCCCCATGCGCACATCCTTGCCATTGGATGACAGGATGTGGGCGATCAAAGCCGTCGTGGTGGATTTGCCATTGGTGCCTGTAATCGCGACCACGTTAGGGCGTTGACCCTCAGGAATGGCGTTAAGCTCGCGCGCGAAAAGTTCCACATCCCCAATTACAGGCACGTTTGCTTCATTCGCTTTGGTCACTGTCCAATGTTGCTTGGGGCCGTAAATGGGCACGCCGGGGCTCATCACCAGCGCGGACAGATCGTCAAAGTTGGTTGTCGACAAATCAACCGGTGTCAGACCTTGCGCGACTGCTGCTGCGCGGCCCGCTTCGCCATCATCCCAAGCCAGAACTTGCGCACCGCCTGCCTTTAAGGCCAAAGCTGCTGCAATCCCTGTGCGGGCCAAGCCGAAAACGGCAACTTTCTGGCCTTTGAACGTGGTGACAGGGAACATGAGCTTCGGTCCTTAAGTTCTAACGCAGCTTCAATGTGGTCAGACCGATCAAGGCCAAAACAGTGGCAATAATCCAAAAACGGATCACCACAGTGGGCTCACTCCAACCCAATTTCTCAAAGTGATGGTGGATGGGGGCCATGCGGAACACCCGCTTACCGGTTAGCTTAAAGCTGGTGACTTGCACGATCACCGAGACCAGTTCCAGCACGAACAGACCGCCGACGATGGCCAGAACGAACTCATGCTTGGTCGCAACTGCCGTAATGCCGAGAAGCCCGCCAAGGGCCAAAGAACCCGTGTCGCCCATGAAGATCTGGGCAGGCGGGGCATTCCACCACAAGAAGCCAAGCCCCGCGCCCAAAACCGCACCCAGAATGATGGCGATTTCGCCCACGCCTTGCACGAAGTGAAGCTGGAGATAATTGGCGAAAACGAAATTGCCGACGAGATACACGATCAAGCCAAAGGTGGCCGAGGCAATCATCACGGGCATGATCGCCAGACCGTCGAGGCCATCGGTCATATTTACGGCATTGCCGAAACCAACCACGACAATCATGCCGAAAATCAGCGTGAACCAGCCTAAGTTGAGAAGCAGGTCTTTGAAGAAAGGAAAGGCAATCGACGTCCCAAAGCCCGGCGGCGCATTATCGCCGGCATTTTGAAGTTGGGCGATGAAATAGACGGCGATGAAGGCCACGACAAACTCGCCCGCCAGTCGGAAGAGCGAAGAGACTCCATCGGTCTTTTGCTTGGCGACTTTGGCATAATCATCCAAAAAGCCAATGAAACCATAGCCCGCCGTGACGCCCAAAACGATCCAGACGTAAGGGTTCTTCAGGTCGGCCCATAAAAGCGCACCGACAAAGATGGAGAGCAAGATCATCGCCCCGCCCATCGTAGGGGTGCCAGCCTTTTTGAAGTGACTTTCAGGACCATCGGTACGAATGGGTTGGCCTTTGCCCTGCTTAACCCGGAGCCAACCAATCATCGGCTTGCCAAACACAAACATGATCAGGGCAGCCGTGACGACAGCACCCGCTGTACGAAAGGTCAGATAGGTGAAGATGTTAAAGTGGGGGTGCAGCAATTCGTACAGCATCAGCTCTCTCCAGCGGGGGCTTCAAGTGCTTGCAGCGCACGCACAACTTCGGCCATCTTTGACCCATTTGATCCTTTGACCATCACCACGTCACCTGCTTGCACCGCTTGGGCGAGCACAGGCGCAAGCTCTGCGGCGCTTGCGGCATAAGCTCCGCGTTGCGCTTCGGGTAGAGCGTCCCACAAATGCTTCATGCGCGGGCCGGCACAGAAGACGAGGTCGATCCCGGCGCGGATGACATCTTCGGCGACTGCTGCGTGGTAGGCATTTTCATTCACACCTAGCTCCAACATATCGCCGACGGCCGCAATACGACGGAGGCCAGCGCGACCAGAAAGGGTTGTGATCGCTTCGGCCATAGAGGCTGGGTTGGCATTATAGGCCTCGTCCACCAAGACAAAGAAGCCACCAGTTGCAAGCGAGATCGGACGCGATACGCCGCGGCCATCAATCGCCCCGAATTGTGAGAGGGCTGCTGCTGCTGCTTGTCCGTCGCCACCTGCCAACACGGCCAATGTCAAAGCGCATAAGCCATTGTGGACCCAATGGGCACCGGGCTCTTGAATGATCCAGCTAAGCTGTTGACCCATAATATCTGCCGTCACGCGACGGCCGTGATCTATCTCGTCAATCCCGACGACATGGGAATCAAAACCCGGCTGCATGCCAAACGTCAGAATGGAGATGCCATCGCGGTCGCGGGCACGCGCGGCCAAGCGGGCGGCATGTCGGTTTTCCCCCGGGATCAGCGCTGTGCCGCCTGCGTCCAGGCCCAAGAAGATTTCAGCCTTGGCGTCGGCAATGCCAGTCTCATCGGCAAAATGCTCAATATGGACGGGCGCGACCATGGTGATGGCGGCAATTTGGGGACGCACTTGCGGCGATAGGCGCGAGATTTCGCCGCCATGATTCATGCCAATCTCGAACACACCAAAGCGAGCATCACCGGGCATGCGGGCCAAGGTCAAAGGCACACCCCAATGATTATTGTAGGATTTAACCGAGCGGTGGGTCTTGGCTGTCGCCGCCAGCGCGGTCGCCGTCATTTCCTTGACCGTCGTCTTGCCGACGGAGCCTGTAATGGCCACGCGGGTCGCGATCACATTGCGGCGGCGCGCCTGTGTGCCAAGGTTCTCCAGCGCCATCAAAGTATCCGGCACCACCAAAAGCGGTGCGCCCGCATCTGCGCAGGTGGGATCGACCACCAGTGCGGCTCCTGCCCCTGCGGCGAGCGCATTGCGCACAAAGCTGTGGCCATCGCGTTCGGCCTTGAGGGCGACGAACAAATCGCCGGGCTCGACCGCGCGGCTATCAATCGAAATGCCGTTGACGGCCCATTGACCTTGCGCCTTGCCGGATACGGCCAAGGCTGCTGCCGCTGAGGTCCACAGAGGATCAGTCAAGCGTGCCTCCCCGCGCCAAAAGGGCCGAAGCGGCAGCTTCTTGGTCGGAGAAGGGCAGAACTTGGCCTTGAACCAATTGGCCCGTCTCATGGCCCTTACCGGCGATCAAAAGGCAATCGCCCTTCTTTAGGAGACCGACGGCATGGGCAATCGCCTCACCCCGGTCGCCGATCTCCAGCGCTTCTGGGCAGCCGACCATAACTTCTTTGCGGATTTGGGCCGCGTCTTCGGTGCGGGGATTATCATCGGTGACGATGACGACATCAGCGAATTTGGCAGCCAAGCCACCCATCAAAGGCCGCTTGCCTTTGTCGCGATCTCCACCACAGCCAAACACCAACACCACGCGACCAGGCGCGTGTGGTCGGGCCGCGCGCAACAAGACATCGAGCCCGTCTGGCGTATGGGCATAATCGACAAACACATGGGCACCATCATCGGTGCTACCAATATGTTCCATCCGGCCTTTGACCGTCTTCAAGCCTGCCAAGCCTTCAAAAACCCTGCTGGGCTCTTCGCCCAAGGACAAAGCAAAGCCTGCCGCCATGACAGCATTGAGCGCCTGAAACTCGCCAATGAGCGGAATTTCGACGGGATAGGTCTTATTGGCAAAGCGCAGATCCACCCGCTGGCTCGCGGGCTTGGGCCACAGCTCTTCGATCTTGAGAAAATCGCCGCGCCAACCGACCAGCTTCAGGTCCAATGACTTAGCTTGAGCGGCTTCTTCAAAGGCGGGTGCCTCGGCCGCGTCCGCATTGACGATGGCGGGCTGACCAGCGCTCAAGAGATCGTTGAACAAGCGCAGCTTGGCTTGGCGATATTCGGCCATGGTGCCGTGATAATCGAGGTGGTCTTGCGTCAGATTGGAAAAACCAGCCGCTGACAGACGCACGCCATGCATCCGCCGCTGATCCAAAGCATGCGAGGAGCTTTCCATCGCAATATGGGTGATGCCCTCATCTGCTAAGCTTTGAAGGGTGGCATGCAAGGCAATCGGGTCAGGTGTCGTAAAGCCGAGATCGATGCGGCCTTTTGGGCCGATGGCACCCAAGGTACCAACACTCGCCGCTGCCCGGCCCGCATGGGTCCAGATTTGGCGCAGGAAATCGACGGTGGAGCTCTTGCCATTGGTGCCGGTAATCGCGACCACACAAGCGGGCTGGCGGGGATAAAAGCGCGACGCCACAGTCGAAAGCGCAGCCCTTGCTTGGGGCACTTCGATCACGGGTACGCCGCATTCTGCCAAGCCCGGCTCTGCCAAAATCGCGGCGGCACCAGCTGCGACAGCCTGCGCGACATAGGCGCGGCCATCGCTTTGTGTGCCGGTTAAAGCGGCGAACAAGTCACCTGGCTTCGTCTTGCGACTGTCGGATGATAGGCCCGTGATGGTGAGGTTTGCGGCTGGATGTCCCGAATCTAAGTCGAGGAGATCGGCGAGTTTCATGGCTCCCCCTGCGTCGCTTTCTGCGACGGATTGGTCTTTGGTGGTAGCGCAGACTTAAGCGTCGGCGCGCGCGGCGGCTCCATCTGAGCTAACGCGCGGTTTGGCGCAATCCCCAGAAGCGGTGCAGAACGCGCAATAATTCGCGAGACCGAAGGAGCCGCAGCAAACGCGGCCGTTGCAGCACCACCAGACTGTAAATTGCCCTTTGGCTCATCTAGCAGGAAAACAATGGCGTAACGGGGGTCACTGGCGGGAAATACGCCAGCAAAGCTCGAAACACGGCGATTGGAGTCATAGCCGTTTGGCCCTGCTTTCTCTGCCGTTCCTGTCTTACCTGCAACCTCATAACCCAAAGAGTCAGCATTCTTGCCGGTCCCGCCAGTCACCACTTCGCGCATAAGTTTCACAACGGTTTTTGAAGTTGCCGGGGTCAGTACGGCACGGCTAGATACCGGCACGCTGGGGTCACGGGCGATGAAGGTCGGGCGAATGTAATGGCCGCCGTTTGAGACAGCCGCATAGCCACCAACAACAGCCATCGGCGACACCGCAATCCCATGGCCGAATGAGGCTGTGGCAGCGGTAATCTCGCTCCAGCGCTTGGGTAAAATAGGTTTCGCATTCTCCAAAAGCTCCCCGCCTGCTGCCTCCATCAACCCAAGGCGCGAGAAGAACTCGCGGACGCGTGGGGCCCCAACCGAGCGGGCGATCCGCACGGTGCCGATGTTAGATGAGTGCGCCAAAATTTCCGACACCGACACGATCTTATTCATTGCGTGAAAGTCTGAGATCAGCTCAGAGCCAATTCGCATCGGCGCGCGGGCGTCAAAGACAGATTCTGGCGTTATGATATTGTCTTCAAGCCCGATAGCGACGGTGAAGACCTTGAAGGTAGAGCCCATTTCAAAGCGCGAATTGGTCACCCGATTATTCTGTTGGTTGGGTGAGTTGGCCTCAGGCCGATTGGGGTCCATGAATGGCCAAGAAGCTGAAGCAATAACTTCGCCAGTCTTTGTGTCCAACATGACCGCCGCACCGCCCTGAGCCCGGAAGGCAGTGGCGGCTTCGCCCAGTTCGCGCTCAAGAATATATTGTACGCGCATATCAAGCGACAATCGCACAGGTTCAGAGCCCGATCCCGAGGTCAAGCGGTCATTTAAAGCGCGCTCTATCCCATTGATGCCTGAACCATCGGGATGCATCGAGCCGATCACATGGCCAGCCAGATGGCCCATAGGATAAATCCGCTCTGACTCTTCAATGAATTCAAGACCAGGTTGGGCCAATTCCCACACAGCTTGCTTTTGTTTCGGCGTCAGGCGGCGCTTGATCCAAACGAAGCGCGAGCGGCTCGAAAGCTTCTCAACGAGGCTTGCTTCATCCATTTCCGGGAAGACTTTGCGCAAAGCGCGCGCGGCTTCCACGGGGTCCCAGATTCGCTTGGGGTCAGCATACAGGGAATGGGCGACGAGCGAGGTGGCCAGCAACTGGCCATTTCGGTCGACAATATCGGCACGCTTACTAGGTGGCGCGACGGCGGCCCGCGCTGCAGTTGCGGCTTCATCGACAGGCCGGAACAAACCAATCTGAATGGCACGCAAACTTAAAAGACCAAAGCCTGCGCAAAAGGCGACGGCGAGGGCGATGGTGCGCCCGCGCATGGTACCAATACCGCCCTGATCACGCGGCGCTGGTCTTGGCCAATCGAAGCTGGGTTCAGGGCGACGGGCGTCGGTCACCGACCCACCACCGTCGTAATTGGCGCGAGCTTTGCAGCAACAGCTTTGGGTTTGTCCGCTACAGGCACAGTTGGTTTTTGCTCGGCATCGGTTGGCGCCATCGTTTGGGCATTTGCTGCATTAGGCGTTGCAGCACGCAATGGCGCGATCTGATCAATATCGTCGAGCGTGGCGATGCGTTCAGCGGTCATCGGAACCAAGCCCAATTTCCGCGTGGCAGCCGCTTCAAGTCGGTCTGGCCGCTCGACCCATGTCAATTCTGCTTCCAAGGTCCGGACGGCACGGCGCTCGGTATCGACCTCTTCTTGCAAAACCAAAACTTTTTCGCGAACGGCTTGGGCTTCTGCCTTGGCCCAATAGAGCGCAAAGGCCAGAGCCACGAGGCCTACAAATCCAAACAAATGGGTTCGGGTCAGTGTCATGCGGCCCTCTTTATCTGCTCAAGTGTTGGAACCCCGCCTAGACCCGTAACTCGCCCTGCCCGAGCTGGCGCGCTGGTACGGATGGCGGCGCGCAATTTTGCGGAGCGCGCGCGCGGATTAGTGGCAACTTCAGCCTCTGTCGCGGTCAAGGGCTTGCGGTTGATGAGGCTGAAGGTTGCCGGCGGGCCGGCTTGAGCTGGCGCGTGACGAGAGCCGGGGGCTTCTTTGCTGCGGTCATTGAGGAAAGTTTTGACCGCGCGGTCTTCCAGCGAATGAAACGTCACCACCACCAAACGGCCACCGGGCGGCAAGACAGCTTCGGCAGCGATAAGGGCTTTTTCCAACTCGCCAATCTCATCATTCACATAGATGCGAAGGGCTTGGAACACGCGGGTGGCGGGATGAATATGGTCTTGGTGCTTGCGGCCAATCACGCGCGAGACAACGCCAGCCAATTCCGAGGTCCGCAGATAAGGGGTTGCAACCCGGTCTGTCACAATGGCGCGCGCGATGCGACGGGCCTCGCGCTCTTCACCATAGACATGAAACAAAGTACTAAGCTCGCCCTCCGTTAACTGCGCCACGACATCAGCGGCACTAGGGCCATCCTTGCCCATACGCATATCGAGCGGCCCATCCTGCATAAAGGAAAAGCCGCGTTCGGGCTGGTCAATCTGGAAGGACGACACGCCGATGTCGAGAACGACTGCATCTACCTTGGCTTGAAGTTCATCCAATTTGGAGAACTGCGTCTCGACCATGGTAAAGCGACCGGGCATTTCTTTCTCAAGCCCTTTGCCGCGCACGACCGCATCAGGGTCGCGATCAAGACCGATGATTTGGCAAGGTGCTGCCGCCAGAATGGCGCGCGTATAGCCGCCGCCACCAAAGGTGCCATCCACAATCAATTGCCCCGCTCGAGGGGCCAGCGCTTCAAGCACTTCGGCCATCATAACAGGTAGGTGGCCGCTCATTCCGGGGTCCCTTCCCGCACTTTGCGTCGCGCCATTGCGAAAATCTTCGCTTTAGTTGCCGCAGTTCGATCCCGCGCGGTCTGGGCCATCCGAGCGGCGACTTCAGGGCTCGCGATCCGAAAGTAAGGTCCAAGACCGACAAAGCTGACCCGGTCTGCAAGACCTGCGTGGGAAACAAAAGTTTCTGGCAAGACGATGCGGCCAGCCCCATCGAGTGCTAATTTACGAGAACCGCCCAGAATGGCCAAGGTTGCAGCCTCTGCCGCTTCTGGGTCGTCCTGCGCCATATCTTCAGCCGATTGCGACAGCGCAGCGATGAAACGATCGTCCGCGCCTTCCAACCAATCGCCATCGCCGGGCCAAACGCGCACATGGTCTTGGGCATCGCCATCGGCCTTCAACCCAGCGCGGAAGTCAGCCGGCAGGGTTACCCGCCGCTTGTCATCCAATCCCGCGTCATAGGTCGAAACAAAGCGCATATAGCCCCCAAAGCAATCAGTCCTTGGGATAACATGGGATTTGACCCCATTCAATGGGATTATGTGGATTCAGCGCGAGATTCAGACGCCAGCCTGCATAGAGCCAGGCCAAGTACGAACCTGAACGCTCCGACTAGACCAAATAGTCTGCCCGCAACTTCGCAATCGCGGCATCTGTGAGACCAAATTGCCGCTTTGCTAAGCCAACCGGTCCGCCAAATTCGCGGTCCATTCGGCCAAGTGCATGCTGCATGACCGCTGGGTCGGACCCCAAGATTACCTCGGCAATCGGACGTGGTAGACGCGCGAATGGGGTTGTTTGAGCAGCAGTCGCCCCTGCGGCCTGATTCAGATAATAGGCGGGCGGCACGAACGTTTGGCTCAGCGCATAATCTCCAACTACCGAAGCGCGGTCCACGCCCAGTACGGATAAGATCAGCGCACTGGCCACACCTGTCCGGTCTTTGCCTGCCGTACAATTGACCGCCAATGGGGCCTTGTTCTCCAGCAGGCTTTCAAACATCTCTTTATATTGCGGCGCGAGGGTTTGGATAAAGTCGATATAGGCATCGCCAAAGATGACGACCGCCTCCTCTTTTGTCTTTGCAGACATCAGCCTATTCAACGACGAGCCCATCTCATAGTCCTTAGACAGGACCTTGACCCCTTCACTGCCGAGCAGCGCGCTCGGTTCAGTGGTGCGCTCTTGGCCACTGCGCAAGTCGCAGATCACCGCAATGCCGAGACTACGCAGATAGGCGGTGTCGCTTGAGGTCAATTTCGCCATCACCCCAGAGCGATAGATCCGCCCCCAGCCGACCGTTTTGCCACGGTGAGCCGCATAGCCACCCAAGTCCCGAAAATTGCGACCGCCCTCGAGGGGCAACAAACGCTCAGCAATCCGCACTTGCCCGCCAGAGCGCGTGCGGATCAGGAAGTAAGGGCGCGGGGAAATGGCGGCAGCAACATCCAGTTGTCCACTTTGTACGGCTGCGGCAACTTCCTTCATCGCAAAAAGGTTCGCATTAGGTTCGCTAGAAGTCAGAACCCGGGCGGAACCGGCTGCCGCACTCCAAGTTAACCGCACCCGCGCTGGGTCCAAGCGCGTTGCAGCCGCGTTGAGACGGCTTGCCGCTTGTGTCTGCGTTCCGGCGACAGCCAAACCGGACGATAGGCCAATCAGAAGTGTGCGACGATCCATAATATGCTTCCCCTCGTGAAATGATCCCTCGGGCCTAGCTTCCGTCTTTGACGGCCTGATCATGGAATGATGAAGCTTTCGCGATTTCTACTCGGTTTTGAGCCAACAAATTCGCATCAGATATGAACTTAGATAAACTCGAAGATCACACCAATCTCCAAAGTGAGATTCGGCCAGCTTAGCTCAAATACACAATGTGATTTTAAGTCTTCACCAATTCATATTTGCTAATAATCTGAAGATATCCACTTAAATTGGCCAGTGATTATTAGATGTTGCCTGTTTGGAAGCGCAGAATTTCAGAGCCGTCATTCCCGACAAAAAAGGCTCAAACGCGCGGCAATCTAACCATCTTGACCGGTCTCTTGGTCTTGCCAAGCGCAATCGCCGTAGTCATGGCCATTGAAATTGTTGCCCTGAATAATGAGCGCGCTTTGATGCAGTCCGCCGCCGATGCGGCAGCTTTGGCAGGCGCACGCGATTTGATGGTTTCAGGTTCCAGCCAACGCAACGCCAAGAATTTTGCCGAGCGCTTTGCTCTAACCCAAGTTGGTTCCTTTACCGACCGCGCGCGTGTTGCCTTTGTGGCGACACCAGAAAAGGAAGGCGTCTTTAGTGTCGACGGCTATGCTGTCCGCCCCTCTTTTTTTGGCAATTTGGTTCCTAAAGGCGGCTTCAAGATTCGAGTGCGCTCAGTTGCCGAGAACATGGTCAAACAGCCTTTGTGTATTCTTGGGCAGAATGAAACGCTCACTGAAAATGCGATTACGGGCGATGGCTCTAGCGCCCTGATTGCGAAGGGCTGCGTGGTTCACGCCAATGGCGACATTATCTTGAAAGACCGCGCCAATGTTGCGGCAGGGACGGTGCGGACCAGTGGCACCAGCGAAGGCGGCACAATTTCGCCCACGCCTAATGTTGGTGCATTGAAAATCCCAGACCCCTTTTCGGCCCGAACCATCAGCCCCCCAAAAGATTGCGCTCTTGTCCCCGATGGCGGCACAGATGTTTGGAAGCAGGGCATCTTGACCTTGCCACCTGGCATGCATCGTACCCAATTTGTGATGCGCGGCACATCCATCATGAAGCTTCAGCCCGGTGAACATTATTTCTGTAAGCCAAGCATTTTCAGTGAAAACTCCCGCTTGGAGGGACAAAATGCGGTCATGATGCTGATCGAGGGCGAGTTGACAGTACGGGCACCAGCTTCGACCTCGCTTAAAGGCCGCGAAACAGGACCATGGGCGGGCTTTGTGATTGTGGCCAGCCGCACTAATGCCAGCCCCGTCAGCTTTCTTTCGCCCAATGTCGATGAATTGTTGGGAACCATCTATCTGCCCAACTCACATCTATTGGTGAATTCGCCGGGCAGCGTTGCGGAAGCCTCGCAATGGAGTGTGATTGTCGCCCATCGACTGATCGTCAGCAATGCCGCCCAACTCATCATCAATTCCGACTATGAAGGCTCACCCGTTCCGGTGCCGACAGGTGTGGGCAGCAATGTGGGCGGCGCAAACAATATCCCGCTACGCTTGCGGCAATAGATTTCAATCGGCTATAGGCCTACAGAACGGCCTGAAGTATACGGTAACATAATACCATATATCTAACATCCTGTTTTTAAATCAATTTCAGCAAGCCTGTTGACATAAGTTTTGCCTCCGCCTAGAAGCGCCGCTCTCAAGTGGCCGCCCCTTTCGGGCGGTCGCGTTCATTTGGAACTAACTCCATGAAGACCTTCAGTGCCAAGACGCACGAAGCCGACCGTAAATGGATCGTGGTAGATGCCGAAGGGGTGGTTGTTGGCCGCCTCGCGACCTTTATCGCTATGCGTTTGCGCGGCAAGCACCGTCCAGATTTCACGCCTCATGCCGACGTTGGCGACCATGTTGTTGTCATCAACGCAGAAAAGGTCGTTTTCACCGGCAACAAGCTGCGTGACAAAGTTTATTATCGCCACACCGGCTATGCTGGCGGCATCAAGGAAACCACTGCTGCGCGTTTGCTCGGCGGTCGCTTCCCAGAGCGCGTGCTGGAAAAGGCCGTTCTGCGCATGATGCCAAAGGAAAGCCCTTTGGCGCGCTCGCAATTCGGCAAGCTGCGCGTTTACGCTGGCACGGAACACCCACATGAGGCCCAATCTCCAGAAGTGGTAGATTTCAAGGGTCGTAACCGCAAGAACGTCGGGGCCGCATAATGGAAGAAGTAGCAAAGAGCTTCGAAGACCTCGCAGCCATGGGCACCGGTGAAGGTGTTGTGGAAGTGGTCGTTCGTGAACCCGAAATCGACTCCTTGGGTCGTGCTTATTCGACCGGCAAGCGGAAGAACGCGATTGCTCGCGTTTGGGTAAAGCGCGGCACCGGCAAAATCACCATCAATGGCAAAGACCAAGGCGCATACTTTGCGCGCCCAGTTCTGCGCATGGTGATCAACCAGCCCATGCAAGTGACCGATCGTGCCACCGAGTTTGACGTTATCGCCACCGTAAAGGGCGGCGGTCTGTCAGGCCAAGCTGGTGCCGTTCGTCACGGTATCGCAACCGCTTTGACGCGCTTTGAGCCAGGTCTGCGTCCAGTTCTGAAGCCATTTGGCTATCTGACCCGCGACAGCCGTGTGGTTGAGCGTAAGAAGTATGGCCGCGCGAAAGCACGCCGTAGCTTCCAGTTCTCCAAGCGCTAAGACCTACGCGTCGAACATATCCATGTTTCAAGCGGGCGGCCTTAGCGGGCCGCCCGTTTTTCGTTTTGGACTTTGAAGGCAAATCCCATGACCACCCAGACCCTGAATGCCGCGATCCTTGGTGCCTCTGGCTATACGGGGGCGGAGACGATCCGCCTGCTGGCCCACCATGCCAACGTCCGCGTCGGCGCGATTACGGCTAATGCCCAAGCTGGGCGCTCCTTGGGTGATCTCTTCCCGCACTTGCACCCTTTTGCCGATCGCACGTTGGTAAAGGCTGAAGACGTCAATTGGGACGGGGTGGATGTGGCGTTTGGCTGTTTGCCGCATGGGGCGAGCGAAGAGCTGTTGGGCGAACTTCCCGCCCATGTGAAGGTGATTGATCTGTCAGCCGACTTCCGGTTTCGCGATCCAGATGCCTATGCCAAAGTCTATGGCCGCAGCCACCTCCACCCCGAAAAGACCCGCAACGGGGTCTATGGTCTGACGGAGTTTGCGCGGGCAGAACTTGCCAAGAAGCCCGATATCATCGCCTGCCCCGGCTGTTATCCAACCGCAACTCTCTTGGCGATCAAGCCTTTGGTGGAAGCGGGCGTGGTCTCGCCGCGTGACATCATTGTGGACGCAAAGTCGGGCGTGTCAGGTGCAGGGCGGGGCCTTAAGGAAGGCAATCTGTTCTGTGAAGCTGCCGAAGGCCTGCACGCCTATAGCGTCGGCAACCACCGTCATGCGCCGGAGATTGAACAAGAATTGTCCCATGCGGCCGGCTCCCCCGTACTGGTGAACTTTACCCCGCACTTGGTCCCGATGACGCGCGGTGAGTTGGTGACGTGCCATGTGAAGCTGGCCAATGGTGCGACCGTGGACGATGTGCGCGCGACATTGGAACAGCGCTATGAAGGCGAGCGCTTCATCAAGCTGGCCGCCAAAGGGGCGTCGCCCGATACGCGGTGGGTGCGGGGTTCCAACCTGTGCATTTTGGCAGTCTTCCCAGACCGGATTCCTGGACGCGTCATCGTGGTGGGCGTGATCGACAATCTGGTCAAAGGATCGGGCGGGCAGGCCATTCAGAACATGAATGTCGCCTTTGGCTTGCCTGAGTCACAAGGATTGACGATGGAGCCTTTGTTTCCGTAAAGGAGACTCTGGTCCAGATCGGGCCTTGTCGCGTGTGCGCAATGTATTGCACGCGAGGCCAATAGCCTTGTTTGGCGGATGAGAGAGTCGGGCAAATATGGCAAAACCGATCCTGCGACTGGGGCCTCTTGATGAGCTGGATGATGAGTACGACCCGCTGCTGGGTCGCTCTGTCCGCGATGAGCCAATGCCCGTTGCACAGAGTTCTGCCGTGCAATTGGATCCCGATCAAAGCGTGTTTGACGAGCCAATGCCAGTGGCTGAACCCGTGCGAGATGAGGAGACAGCGCCGCTCACCAAGCCGAAGCCAGCTGCCGAAACCAACCAACCTAGCCTGCTAGACTGGATGGAAAGCCCGGCCGAGACCCCTGCGATCGCTCAAGAGCCTGAGCCTGAAACTGAACCTGAGTTAGAGTCTAAGTTAGAGTCTGAATTGGTTGCTGAGGGTGAGCATGATGCGACAGCCTTAAACGAGCCCGTTGAAGCAGTTCTAGAAGAGCCGGTCGCACTATCTGAAGCAAAATCAAATTTTGACGATCAGACACCAGCCATTTCCGATACAGCGCCCATGGTGGACGAAGCAGTCCAAGCCGCAGAAATCGAAGCGCAGGAGATACCCGCGCCGGTTTGGGCCGATACCACGCCTGACCAGCAGGCAGCGCCTGAGCTAGAGCAAGAAGCCGACATTGCGCCGGAGCCCGTTGCCTCGGTCGACGCAGAAACTATGGACGAACTACCGCCGGCACTCGAAGCGGCACCCGTGGCAACCACTTCCGCCCCAGCAGCGCAGCGAATTGAACGTACCACAGGCCCATCACGGGCAGCACAGCGCCGGGCAAATATGAAACGCAGCCCAATTGGACGGCGCAAGGCACTTCAAAAGCTGGCTGCCACTGTGGCGGGGACAACCCTATTCGCCTTGGCCCTGTTCTTTACTATGTTGTCGTTCTTGGCACCTTTGGGCTATCCGTTTGATGCGGTTTCTAGCTATCGCTGGTATTGGACGTTACTGGCCTTGGCCGCGGGCATTTCGTGGGCTATCGGCCGTGGCCGGAACATGATGATTGCATCGGCATTGGTTGGGCTGATCAATCTCATGGTGATTGTGCCGTCGCTCGGCGCAGGGCCCAAAGGCGGACAGATTTCCAATGCGGTTGTGGCTTGGGCCAATGTTGCCGGCGACGATAAGGCGCTTGAAAAAGTGCTGGGCGAGGCAGAGCGCCAGAAAGCCGGCCTAATACTCGTCGCCAAGGCCCCTCAAAGTATTCTGACCCCACCCCAAGGCTGGAACGTGATCGAGCGGCCGAACTTTGCAGACCCGACTAGCATTGCGGTCCTTTCCCGCGGTCGGTGGCAATCGTCGACAATACCGGGTGAACCGACGATTGCGCGCACGGCCGCAGGTGATCTAACCATTATCGCCACCCTGCCCCCGCCCTCCAAAGGTGGCAAAGAAGTCGGTGCAGCTCGAGAGTCTCAGTTAAATCGCGCGGCTGTGCGCGCCGGAGACCAAGAAGGCCCCGTCGCTGTTCTCGGTGACTTTGGTGTTGCCCCTTGGGATGGTGCGATGAGCCAGTTCCGCAAATATGGCAATGTCACGCGGGTGCGCTGTGGCGGCTTTATGGGCACAACCGTCAGCCAAGCGTTCGGGCTAATCGGAGTTGCCCATGATCATGCCTATGTGCGCGATGTGAAAGTTACCCATTGCCGCTTAGGCGGGCCACTGAACAGCGGCGGCCATCGCGCGATCTACCTCTATCTCGCGCCGCTTGATCCTGCGCAATAATGATCAGGCCTTAAAGGCGTTGGCGTGAAACTGCCCAGACAAGCCGCACCTGGCGCTCTAGCAGGCTAAGGCTTGCAACTTGGCGGAATGGGTCGCTGAGCGACCTAAAGGCTTTGGCATAGGGAAAGCCCAGCGCGGCATAGGCCACAGCAGGGAAGGCTTGCCCAAAGGTAGCTTCTGCGCAGGCTTGGTTGGCCCTTTTGCGCGCCGCCAAGATTTGATCATGAGCTTGCTGGAACGCAATTGCGAGCGCACGGCTGGTTTTCCCCGCAAAGGTCGCCTCATTATCCAAGCCCGCCTGTGCCTCAATCGGCAGCCAAAGTTGGCGACGATGCGTCCAGCGCGGCCATTGCGCCATCAGGTCACAGAGACGCCACAACATGCCGGCGTGTCGCGCTACTTGGTCTAAGGACGCCGAGATGGCCGGGGCACCTGCGATCAACAAGGCCAAGCGGTTGAAATTGCCATAGGTCTGGTCGCCATGATCGGCCAGTTCCGCCCAAGTTTGAAAGGGCACGTCGTCCTGTTCGACGGCGAAGGCATCGATCAAGGTATCCAACCAAGGCCGAGGCAGATCAAAGGCGCGAATGGTTTGAGCGAGTGCTTGCGCCGTTGGCTGGGCGCGCACCGTCTTGCCGGTATAAATCTCATCGAGCGCCTCGCGCCACCATTGCAGGCGGATCGCCGCCAACATAGGCTCGGACACGGCTTGCCGGGCACGAGAGACTTCGTGGGTGAACAGAATGAGCGCGATCATCCCGGCCCGCACCTCTGGGGCCAGAAAGCTCGTGGCCAAGGTTTGGTCCGGCGCAACTTGGACCGCTTGTTCAATCATATCTGGACTAAGCGTGATCATGGCAGCTCCCATACAAAAACGGCCCGCACTGAGGCGGGCCGCTTTCATAGGATGGAAAAGGGCTTAGCCCCACATGGTTTGGCGCATGGTCATGGCGACCAACATGGGCAGCGACAACAGCATATTGGTGCGCGAAAACAGCATGGCAGTGCGCGCAGCCTTTGGCTTTGCCTCTGCAGGCGCTTCAACCAAGCCCAGCGCAATTTTCTGGTTTGGCCAGATCACGAGCCACACATTGAGGAACATGATGATCGCAAGCCACATACCGATACCGATGAACACACTGCCATCATCCAAAGCAAATCCACTGGCAGCGTTCAAGGTCAAAGCTGGAACCAGATAGCCCCGCGCCCAAGCAACTAGAATGCCGGTCACCAAGGTACCCACAGCCGCCCAACGGAACCAGAACAGCGCTTCTGGCGCGATGAACTTGCCGATAGCTGGCTTCAGTTCATCAGGGATCTTCGGCATCGTGCGGATTTGCACGAAGTTGAAATAATAGAGCAGGCCGATCCACAAGATGCCAAAGAAGACATGCAGCCAGCGCATGGCTGCGTGGCCCATCAATTCGTGCATGTTGCCCAAAGTGTTGTTCGGTTGACCAGCGAAGACGGCAATCAATGCGATAGCCAACACCAAACTGACGATGAATGTGTTTCTGAAGTTAGAGAGAAGCGCGCCCATAGTTTCCCCTTTAAGTACGGATGGCTCGATTAGCCCCTATGTAGCCTATTTCCGCGCCATGTCACGTTACAGGTAACATTGCCACTGCAAAGTGACGGCCCTCAGTGGCTAAATGATTATAGGTACGACAGGCCGCGGGCGTTGGCATGATTTCAAGCCCGATGCCGGCACCTTTCAAAAGATCGCGGAGGCCTAGGGGTGGTGGCAACATCTCGCCGCCGGTGCCAAACAACAGGAACTCGATCTCACCCTTCAAGGCCAAGATCGGCGCGAAGCGCGCGCTCAGAGATTCCCCTGCTAGGTCGGCCATCGCGAGCGGCCCCCACGCCGACGGTGTATCGGCCAAAATCAGGACCGAGCCTTCAAGACGCACATCGCCTGTCTCCAAGCCAAAGCGAAAGCCACCTGCACCATAAGCCGTGATCAGCGGGCGGCCTTTACCGGTTGCGGGGACCAATTGCATGGCGACTAGGGCCGCGCGTCTGCTTCAGTTCTGGCCGCAGCCTTCTCAGCGCCACGCTTAGGTGGCCACAGGATCAACACGGGAGCGGCGACATAGATTGAGGAATAGGTGCCGATGAACACGCCGAACAGCATGATCACGGTAAAGACCTGCATCGTTTCGCCACCAACAACCGTAAGGCCCAAAAGCGCTAGGAAGGTGGTCAAAGCCGTAATGATCGTGCGTGACAATGTCTCATTCGTTGACAAATCGATGATATCGCCCAGCGACATCTTCTTATATTTGCGCATGTTTTCCCGCATCCGGTCGAAAACCACCACCGTGTCGTTCATCGAATAGCCGATGATCGTCAGAAGTGCCGCAATCGTCGTCAAGGAAAAGTCGAGTTGCGTGATGGACATGAAGCCCAAAGTCAGAATGATATCGTGCGCCAAGGCCACAATGGAGCCAAAGCCCATTTGCAATTCAAACCGGGTCCAGATGTAGAGCACGACCAGAATAATCGCGATGCCCAAGGCCAAGGCGCCATTGGTGCCCAATTCTTCCGAGACCTTTGGCCCCACGACTTCAACGCGCGGGAATTTTACGCCTGGCATAATGGCGCGCAATTCGGCCTTGACCGAGTCCACGGTTGCCGATGCGTCCGCCCCTTCAGGTGGCAAGAAGCGGATCATCGCTTGGTTCGGCTCTTGGAAGTCTTGCACGCCGACGTCGCGCAAATTCATATTGCCAACCCGCTCACGCACTTGCGCGAGATTGATCGGCTTGTCCCAAACCGCCTCGACAACCGTGCCGCCCTTAAAATCGATCCCGAAATTCAGACCGAGGGTGAAGCACGAGACGAGCGAGGCGATGCACAGCACCAACGACACGATCGCGGCGGGGATCGAGAAACGAACAAACCCAAACTTTGTATTTTTGGGGATGAGCTTGATAAAGGGCCATTTCATGTTCGTATTCCTCAGATCGGCAGGCGCTTAGGTTTGGTCTGCCGATACCAGGCAGCGACCAAGACCTGCGTCATCAGGATGGCGGTAAAGAGCGACGTGATCACGCCGATAGAGAGGGTCCAAGCAAAGCCGCGAACGGGGCCAGCACCAAAGTAGAACAGGATGAGCGCCGTCAACAGTGCCGTCACGTTGGCGTCCATGACAGTGACGATGGCGCGCTTAAAGCCCGCATCAATCGCTAAGGCCGTTGACCTGCCCGCCAATTCCTCTTCGCGCATGCGTTCGTAAATCAAAACGTTGGCATCCACCGCTGCACCAATGGTCAAGATCAGACCGGCGATACCGGGCAGGGTCAAGGTGGCACCCACCATGGTCATAGCCGCCAAGATCAAGATCAAATTGACCGTCAGCGCCAAGATCGCAATGCCGCCAAAGACAAGGCCATAGGCCAAGACCATGAAGACAACGATCAATAGCATGGCGATGATACCAGCCGTCGCGCCCGCGTTGATGGAATCTCGACCCAACTCCGGGCCAACCGTACGCTGTTCCATGACTTTCAATGGTGCAGGCAATGCCCCTGCCCGCAGCAAAGTCGCCAATTCATTAGCGCTTTCAATCGTGAAACTACCCGAAATCTGACCATTGCCGCCCAAGATAGGCTCGCGAATGGAGGGTGCCGACAGGACCTTATCATCGAGAACAATCGCAAATCGCTTGCCGACATTTTCCGTCGATGCCCGAGCAAATGCACGTGCGCCAGCGCCGTCAAATTGGAACGTCACGGCAGGTTCGCCAGACTGTTGGTCAAAGCCGGGGTCTGCCTTGGTCAAATTATCGCCTGTCACAAGTGCCCGACGACGGACCAGAACCATTGGCTCTTCTGGGCGACCGGGTTGCTCCAACAGGATCGAACCCGGCGGAATACGACCAGCTGCCGCCTCTGCCGGAGAAACGGTTTCATCCACCATTTGGAACGTCAGGCGCGCGGTCTGACCGACCAAGCGCTTCAGCTTTTCAGGATCGCTTTCACCGGGGGCTTGTACCACAATCCGGTCGACACCTTGGCGGGTGATGGCAGGTTCCTTGGTGCCCGTTTCATCGATCCGACGACGGATGACTTCGATCGACTGGCTGACCGCGCGGCGCGTCATGGCCACTTTTGCTTCTTCGGTCAGACGAATTTCAACAACATTGCCGGGGGCGGCTTTGACCTCAAGGTCGGTGCGCCCGGTTGGGCCGGTCAAACCAATCACCGGGGATGAAAGCGTTTGGATGCGCTTGATGGCTTCTTGGACGTCAGCCGGGTTTTGAATCGTGACGCGCGCAACTTGTCCGTCCGGCGTGAGGCCACGACCTGCGAACAAAATCGGGGTCTTGGCTGAGCCAGGTTCACCCGGACGGCGCTGGCCACGCAATTCACGTGAAAGGTCGTCGGCTACGGCCTCCAAGCGGGCCTTGTAAACCACTTGGCTCTCCACCTCGAACATCAGATAGGAGCCACCTTGCAGGTCCAGACCCAGATTGACGGTCTTGTTCGGCAAAAAGCTTGGCATCGAGTCGCGCACCGATTGCGGCAGCGCATTCGGCAGGGCGTAAATCAAGCCCAGGAGGGAAACGATGATAACGGCGAGAACCCGCCAGCGCGCAACATGTAACACGTCTATCTAGCCCTTCGGCAGAAGCGGACCCGATTGAGATGGGCCTGCACTGATCTCAATTAGGATTTAGCGTCATTGGCGACGACAGGTTCGCCCTTGCCTTGAACTTGGCTCACGGTTGACTTGACCACGCGCACTGCAACATTTGGTGCGATTTCGACGGTCAATTCGTCATCTGCCACCTTGGTCACCTTGCCGATGATCCCACCGGACGTGATAACGCTATCGCCGCGGCGGATCGCGCCCAACATTTCCGTATGTTGCTTCATACGCTTTTGTTGAGGGCGGATCAGCAGGAAATAGAACACCACCAAAATCATTACGAGTGGCAAGAGTTGCATCATAATGACTTCTGGGCCTGCTGGGGCCGCAGCGCCGGCAGCTTGAGCATAAGCGGGGGTGGAAAACATAGGGACCTCAAAGTTTCTGACGGACAGAAGAATAGGCGGTTAAACGGTGCGCTGCAGGTAAGGACGCCAAACCCAAATGGCAAGGCAAACCGCAGCAAGGCGCGGGAGTTAGCATGCCAAAGACCTCTGCGGCAATGAAACTTGACACATTGCCGCGATCTCACGGCCTTGTGACTCACCCGGCCGTCAAGTCAGGCGGATGGGCGCTTCCTCACCAAGGCTTTCCACTGTCAGAGTGCCGCCAACATTGCGCAGGATCGTGACCGACGCGTGGCCGGGCTTAAAGCAGGTCACGCTGTGGGATTTCGTCGCAATCCCCACCGCCGCATTGATCGCCACAAAGTGCGAAAACACCAATGTGTCTTGGCTGAGCTCCAACAAAGCTTGGCCAATCTGGTCACGCCAATCGCGCAGCCCTTGATCGACATGGCCATCCTGCCAGGACCCACTCATGACCTTAGTCAGCCAGTCGCGATGATCGGTCACATGGGCTGGAACCGGGATTTCTGCGACGCGCGGCTCGATATGAGGGGTGAAGTCTATGGCAGCCGCACTCGGCTGCGCCGTCTCTTGGCAACGCGCCAAAGGTGAGGTGAGGAGCTTTTTGGCCCCAACGTCAGCCAAGCGCTTGGCGGCGGCTTCGGCTTGCTGATGTCCCAATTCAGACAAGCCAGGATTAGGGTGGGCACCCCAAGTGGCGGCAGGCTCGGCGTGACGCACGAGGTAGATCAGGGACATGCAGGCTCCTAGTGGAAGGGATTTAGGTATTTTGCGCCGCGTTTAGGGCTTTTTGCTCGGCGGTCCGTGCCGTCCAAGCCGCGATGATGTCAGCGGCATTGGCGGATTCTTCGGCCATAATCTCATCATGCTTGGGGTCCCGACAGGTGATTTCCACGTTGATACCATTGGGATCATAGAAATAGATTGAATGGACGAAATGATGGTCGATTGGGCCAAAGCATGGGATGCCCGCTTGGTCTAGCCGATCTTTGAAGGCCATCATGGTGGCGTGATTTTCAGCTTCCATGGCGAAATGCAAATCCATGCCCCATTTCATTTTGAACTTGCCGCTATGGGCCCCTTCGGGAACATCGAAGAAGGCGACATAATTGCCGTCGCCCAGTTCAAAGAACAAATGCATGTAAGGGATGGGCCGACCAGAACCCGGCTCTTCCTCAAACACCAGAGCAGCCTTAAGTGGCAGGCCCAGAATATCTTCGTAGAATTTACGTGTCTCTTCGGCGTCACGGCAGCGAAAGGCACTATGGTGGACGCCCTTTAAAGCCGGAGCTGGATTGATTGCTTTGGCTTTGTCTGCAGCTCCTGCAAAGTCGATTGCCATGGCCATTTCCCCGAAAAATTCTGTGTTAGGTACTACTCTATCGCAGTTTTGGCAGAGGTATAGCCAAAAGGCTGTTGAGCATGAGCGGCCGTTTAGTCCTAGCCAGTTGACAGACCCCCGGTTCCACATAACGATCCCGTGATGAAAAATCTCACGCCGACCCGTATCGCCAGCCTTTTCTTGGCTCTTTCCATGGTTTCAGCCGCAAAGGCCCCAGCGCCGATTCCAGCAGCGGAGATTAATGCTGCTTCTGACGCCATGGCGACAAAAGTAGTGGCATGGCGGCGCGATATTCATGAACATCCAGAGCTTTCCAATCGCGAGTTTCGCACGGGCGCTTTGGTTGCCGCGCATCTAAAGTCTCTCGGCCTCGAAGTGCGGGAAAATGTTGCCAAAACAGGTGTGGTCGCGGTCTTGCGCGGGGGGCGTCCCGGCCCAGTTGTCGCGCTGCGGGCGGACATGGACGCGTTGCCTGTCCTGGAAGCGACAGGCCTGCCCTTTGCTTCCAAAGCAATCGGTGAGTATCTCGGCAATAAGGTGCCAGTTGCCCACGCCTGCGGTCATGATGCCCATACCGCGATGCTGATGGGGGCGGCCGAAGTCCTCGCCAAAATGAAGGACCGGATCCCTGGCACCATTGTCTTCATCTTCCAACCGGCAGAGGAAGGGGCACCTCCGGGCGAAAAAGGCGGGGCGTCGCTGATGATTGAAGAAGGCGCGCTGCAAAACCCCGCCCCTTCGGCGATTTTCGGCCTTCATGTTTTCCCCGGCGTCCCCGGCACAATCCATTATCGTCCGGGCGGCTTTATGGCGGCGTCGGACAAGTTCCAAGTCTTCATCAAGGGCAATCAGACCCATGGGGCCGCACCTTGGGCCGGGATCGACATCATGTCGCTACAGGCTGCGATTATCCAAGACTTCAACCGCTTGGCGGCGCGCACCGTCGATGTGACGGCGACACCGACCGTTATCACTACGGCCATGGTTCATGGAGGCGTACGGTATAATATCATCCCTGAGACCTTAGAAATGGGCGGCACCTTGCGCACCTTTGACACCGCGCAACGCCAAGACATCAAGAACAAGATGGAAAAAACGGTTGTGTCCCTCGCCGCCGCCTATGGTGCGGAAGCCAAGATCGCCTTTAACAGCGGGGACCCATATGGCGGCAATAATGTCACCTTCAACGACCCTGATTTGGCGCGCGCCACCCAATCGGCGTTGGAAGAAGCAGCAGGAGCAGGCAAGGTGAATATCAATCGTCCGCCTATTACTGGCGCGGAAGATTTTGCAGACTATCAAGCCGTGATTCCGGGCGTCTTCTATCATCTGGGGGTCAGCAAAGCGGGCGTCCCAGAATCGGAATGGACCATCAATCACGCACCCAATTTCGACACCAATGAAGACGTTCTACCCATCGGAGTGCGCACCTTGGTGATGACGTCCATTCGCTATCTGGAACGCGGTGTGCCTGCCGTGCGGACGAAGGGGAGTTGAGGGCTGGCTAGCCCTCCACCTCATCCTCCAGCTCAGGGGCTGTAAAGATCGCCTCGAAGCTGGTTTGGTGCATGCCAGCCTTTAGCCAGCCGTAGGGCGTGACATTGGTGGCTTTGATAATGCGGCGCTCGATCCGGCTGACAGGATTGTCGCCCTCTTCGGGTACCAGATCAAAGTCGAGCACATTGACGCAGGCCAAATCTTGCTCAAACGGCAGCGAAGCCGACGGCCCTGCCCCGCACATCCAACCGAGCAACAACCGGTTGATGCCTTCATGGGCGACAACCAATGCGCTGCTCCAGCCCGGACGGTGTAGCAAGGCTTCGATGGAGGCCACTGCGCGCGCATAGGCATCAGCGAACAGTTCGCCGCCTTCAAAGAAGGTCGCGCCTTCCTTGCCAGCCTGTTCGAAGGTGAAGGTCAGATAGGCGCTCAATTCTTCGCGCGTCGCAAAGGGGATGAATTTGCCGGAATGGAGCTCGGTTAGACCTGGCTCATCCTCTAACACCGGTGGCGCTACATGCTGGGACAGCACGATTTCTGCGGTCTCGCGCGTGCGGCGCAAGCCTGAGCAGATCGCAATATCTAAGGGCACATGGGCAAAGGCAGCCGCCGCCGCTTTGGCCTGCTCTTTGCCCAGCGGCGTCAAGCGCGCAATCGTCGGGTCTTGCGATTTGACGACTTCACGTGAGCCATAATCAACATGGCCATGGCGCATCAAATAAATGCGGCGGCGGCCGGTTGTCCCTTCCAAAGCGCTCATGAAGAGATGCCCCAATCGGCCAAAATGTCTTGGCTATGTTGACCGGGTTTAGGGGCCACAGAGCGAATGATGCCGGGGGTTTTAGAGAAACGGGGTGCCGGTGCAGGTTGGGTGACTCCTTCGACTTCCACAAAGGTCTGGCGCGCCACATTGTGGGGATGCTGGGCTGCCTCTTCCCAACTCAAGACAGGCGCAAAGCACACATCGGTGCCTTCCATGATGGCCGTCCACTCATCCCGCGTCTTGGTCTTGAAGATCGCAGCAATCTTCTCCGACAAGACCGGCCAATTGGCGCGGTCAAACTGGTTTTGGAAGGCAGGGTCGGTGATCTCGGCCTGTTGCAGCAAGAGCGCGTAGAATTGCGGTTCAATCGAACCAATCGAAACCCATTTGCTATCGCTGGTCTCATAGCAATCATAGAAATGAGCGCCGCCGTCGAGCAAATTGGCATCGCGCGTGTCTTGCCACATGCCGCTGGCGCGCATACCCCAGAACATGGAGGTGAGTGAGGCCGCGCCATCGGTCATGGCTACGTCAATCACTTGGCCCTCACCTTTTGCGCGGGCATGAATGACCCCAGCCAACAGACCAAACGCGAGATAAAGCGCGCCACCGCCGTAGTCGCCAATCAGATTGAGTGGCGGCGCTGGGGGCTCTCCCTGCCGACCGGTTGCCCAAAGAGCGCCCGTCAAAGCAATATAATTAAGGTCGTGGCCAGCCGCTTTTGCCAAGGGTCCGAACTGCCCCCAGCCCGTCATGCGGCCATAAACAAGCTTTGGATTGCGCGCCAAAACCACATCTGGGCCGAGACCCAATTTCTCCAACACGCCGGGGCGATAGCCTTCCAGCATGGCATCGGCCTGTTCCAACAGCTTCAAGCATGTTTCGACATCGTCAGGGTTTTTCAGGTCAAGGCTGATCGAACGGCGACCGCGCCCGGTTACGTCTTTTGCCCCACCACCTGAACGCGACCGGGGGCCATCAATGCGGATGACGTCGGCACCCAAGTCAGACAACAACATGCCGCAGAAAGGTCCTGGACCAATTGCTTCAAACTCGACGACTTTGACACCACTTAATGGTCCGGACATGGCTTTCCCCTTGAGCTATTGGTTTGCGACCCTTCACGAGCCTTTGGCCAATCTGTTGCGACAATGCGGGGAAAAGCGCAATGCCCAAAGCCACTTCAGGCAGGGGATAAAGTCCAGTCTACCACCCACGGCCAATCCGGCCCACGGCGCAATATCTTAGCCGGTGCCTCAGCCCCCAAATCGCGGGCCTGCCATTCCTTAAGTCCGTCGACGCGCAGGCCTATGCGATCAAAAGCTGACAGCCAATCCTGAAACGGATGGGCAAACGCGGGCATCGTAATTTCGGTACCTTCTGCGGTTTTGAAATGCGCCGATATGCCCTGCAAGGACACAAAGGGATGGATCTCGATGATCTTGATCGTGCCATCGGCCCGCAGCAAGCGTCTCGCCTCTCGCAAGGGTTGCTCGAGATCTGCCACATGTTCCAGCGTCAGCGAGAACAGGATGAAGTCCGCGCTTTGATCCGGCAAGGGAATGGGCGCGCTCATATCTGCTTGAAATAAGGTCCAGCTCGCGTCGCGTTTGCGCGCCTCTGCCAACATGGCTGCTGACAGATCAAAGCCGATGAGACTGGAGGCCCCACGCGCTGCCAAGGCCGCCAAATTGCGCCCAGTACCGCAGCCAAACTCCAGACACGTCTTCTGAGACAGGAGAAGTGAGGCTTGGCTGAGAGCATAGCTAGCGGCAAAGACCATCGGATTGTCATAGCCATCATAGCTCGCCGCCCAGACATCATAAGCGGCTGCCACATCCAAGGTCACAGGTTCGCTCATACAGGAATGACCTTCCAGTCCGCCGCACGGTTACGGATCCACGTCATTTGCCGCTTGGCATAATGACGGCTGTCGAGGATGGAGCGCGAGATGGCTTCATCATAGCCGCATTGCTCTTCAAAGAAATCGATCAGGCCGGGCATCCCGACTGCCTTCATCACGGGCAAATCGGGCTCCAACCGACGTTGATACAGCGCGTGGGCTTCATTGAGACCGCCGTCCTCCATCATGCGTTCAAAGCGCGCCTCAATCCGGGCATAGAGCACATCGCGCTCAGGCATCAGGGCGATACCCTCCCAGGTGCCTAGCGCCAGCACGGGTGGTTGTGGGTCTTGGTGCCAGTCGGACAAGGCCCTGCCGGTTGCTTCAAAAACTTCTAAAGCCCGTGCGATGCGCACGGCGTCCTTGGGTTCAATCTTGCGGGCCGCTTTAGGGTCGACCTCCATCAAGCGTGCATGAGCAGCACGCGGATCAGCGCCAACCAGCCTTCGGGTAGAGGCCCGCACGTCCGGCGGGACAGGCGGAGTTGGCACCAAGCCTTGCGTCAAGGCATGCGCATATAGGCCTGTACCCCCCACCAGAATCGGGCGGCGACCGCGGGACTGAATATCGGCAATTGCCGCTTCGGTCTCTGCCAGCCAAGCCCCAGTCGAATAGGCGACTGCCCCGTCGACATGGCCAAACAAATGATGCGGTACGTCGCCCATTTCAGCCACGCTGGGCCGCGCCGTCAGGATTTCCAAATCTGCATAGACTTGCATCGAGTCCATGTTGATGACTTCGCCATTTTGCTTGATAGCAGCATCAATGGCATAGGCGGTCTTGCCCGAAGCCGTGGGGCCGAGAATAAGGAGGGCGGTTTGCATGGCCTGCCTCTAGCCCAAGTTCCGGCATACCGCCAATAGTCTGATGCGTATAAGCTGAATGGAGTTCGAATTGCCCTCTTTGATCCTCGTGAGCCCCACTGGCGAAAAAGTCCTTGAAGAAGCCTTGGCGCGGATCGAAGCCCTTTGGGGTGAGGTTTCCATAAAGACGATTGAAGCAGGCGAAGCGCTCCATATCAGCGCCACCGAGGGAGACGTCGAAGAGGCCATTTCTTGGCTAGACGGATTGCCACTCGATGTTTCGGCGCGCGCCCCTAAACGCATGGGCCTTCTGGTGGCAGACATGGATTCCACCATTATCGGCTGTGAATGCCTCGATGAATTGGCTGACTTTGCCAATAAGAAGGCTGAAGTGTCCGCCATTACTGAACGCGCGATGGCTGGCGAACTCAATTTTGAAGGCGCCCTGACAGAGCGGGTCGCGATGTTGACGGGCCTTGAGTTGGCGGCTTTACAAGCCTGCTATGATGCGCGCGTGGCTCTCAACCCCGGTGCCGAAGTCTTTGTGCGAACCATGGCCAGCTTGGGTGCGCATTGTGCTTTGGTCTCGGGTGGGTTCAGCTTCTTTACCAGCCGCGTTGCAGAACGCGCTGGCTTTCATACAAATCGCGCCAATCAATTACTGGACGACGGTGCTCGCCTAACAGGGAAAGTCGGGCTGCCAATTTTGGGCAAGGAAGCCAAGTTAGCAGCTTTGAAGGAAGATGCAGCGCGCCTGAACCTCGATCTCACAGAGACCCTCGCGATTGGCGATGGGGCCAACGACTTGATGATGATTGAAGCAGCAGGCCTTGGCATCGCCTATCGGGCCAAGCCCATCGTTGCCGCTCAAGCCCCCGCCCGGATTGAACATGGAACTTTGGAGAGCGCCCTCTTCTTCCAAGGCATCCCACGTAACGCGTTCGTAGCAGTCTGAAAGCCCTAAAACCTTACCTCGAATTCATTTGAGTTGCCTGCCCCTTCCCGCCTAGGACGAGCACGGGATCTATTTGAGGGGGTGTTTATGACTCGTGGGTTTTTATTGGCGACAGCCGTGCTGTCGGTGGCTTTGGCCGGAGGTTCAGCCTTTGCAGGTCAAACTGGTGGCTCGCAATCAACGGCAGAATTGACGCGGCGCGCGGCTTTGGGCGTGGCGCTTGAAAACACCAGCGACGGCCCGAAAGTGACAATAGTCACCCCGCAATTGACGGCGGCCTCGGCTGGCGTGGAACCCGGCGACATCATCCTAAGCGTCAATGGCAAGGCAACCAAAACCAATTCAGAGCTGGTTGCTGCCGCTGGGCTATTGCGCGCGGGCGATGTCGCGACATTGAGCATCAAGCGCGGCGCAGACACTAAGAATGTCACCGCGAAAGCCACCGCCCGCCCACTTGAATCCATTCTAGGTGCCGATGTCCGCTATGGGACGGTCACGTTTAAAGATGGCCGCTTGCGCGACATTCTAGTGACCCCGAAGGCAGCGGCGCCGGGTGCCCCGGTCGTCTTTTTGGTCCAAGGCTATGGCTGCGGCAGCGTCGAAGGCCCACCTACCCATCCTTATCACCTCTTGGCCAAAACTTTGGCAGAGGCGGGGATTGGGTCCTACCGGATCGAAAAGCTTGGCATGGGTGACAGCCTGACCAATACCCCCTGTCTCAAAACCGACTTTGCGTTGGAGATGGAAGGCTTTGAAGCGGGCTACCAAGCCCTCATCAAGGATCGCGGCATTAGCGCTGATCGCATCATCATTCTGGGCCATTCTATGGGCGGAATTCAAGCGCCCCTGATTGCTGCCAAAGGGCCAGCACCACGCGGCGTAATGGTCTATGGCACGGCGCTGCGCAACTGGCAGGACTATATGCAAGAGCTATTTGCCATGCAGGGTTTCTTGTCGGCCGGAGCCGACCCTGCAGAAGCCGAGCAGGCTGCCAAGGCCTTCCGGCCTCTCATGCAGCGCATTTTCAATGAAGATGTCAGCTTGAAAACCATCGCCAGTGAAAACCCCAATCATGAAGCCATGTTGCGCAGCGCGTTTGATTGGGATGGTGACGATTTGATCCTGGGCCGCAATCTTGCCTATTGGCGCGGCGTCGCCGCTCAAGACACAGTGGCGGCTTGGCGCGACACTAAGGCGCCGGTTCTGGCGATTTATGGCGAGGCGGATTTTGCTGCGATTGATGAGCGGGACCACAAACGGATTGTCGATGTCGTCAACTTCTACCGTCCGGGCACCGCGACCTATCGCTTCTTGCCTCTCACAGGTCATGGCTTTGACATTCAAGCAAGCCGGGATGAGGTGCGGGCAGCCAATCAAGCAGGCAAGCCCGTGACTGTGGCCCCCTATAATCCAGAATTGACCAAAATGATGGCGGCTTGGATTAATGCCCTGCCAACCAAGGGCCAGATTACAGCAAACTAGGTCGCGTATGTGGCAGGTGTCGCAGAGCTTTTAGCCCTTCGGCACCGGCTCACCTTCCGCAGGGGCGCGCGGCGGGCCCAAGCGAACACCGGCTGGTATGCCCCGTGTCGTCGTTTCCGCTTCAGCACCTAGATTGATGAGTGGGCAAGCCGGTGGCGCGCACAGCCAAATTTCCACCCGCCGATTGCGAATGCGTCCGCGCTCGTCGGAATTTGAGCCGACTGGCAAAGAGTCGCCGTAAGAACGCACAACGCCAGGGGTGACGCCAAGGCCTTGTAACGCCAAAGCGACGGTTTCCGCTCGCGATTGTGCTAGGCCGATATTGGTGACGCGAGCGCCCACATTGTCGGCAAAACCCAATACCGCGATCCGACGCTTATCAATCTGGTTCTTATTGATGAAGGCAACAAAGCGCTTGAGGTCTTCTTCCGCGCGTGAATCTGGCTGATTGGCACCATCATAGAAGCGAATGTCAAAATTCATCCGCTCTGCAAAGCGGCCAAAGGTTCGATAGTCATTCGGTGCATCCGGCGGGGACAAGACCTTTACCGCGCCTAACCGCAGAGGCGTAATGCCCATGCGCGCCACTAGTTCTTGGCCCGGTTGGGAAATCGCAAAATCGGCTAAATCACGTGCGTTGGGATCGCCGCCCGACGAGCCGACATAAACAAACAGCCGTTCTGTAAAGGGGTAGGTCTCGGTCGAGATCGAAAAATCATCGGCACCAACCGAGCGTGCGCTGCGTTCATTCAACGCTAGTGCTTTAACCCCACCGCTGCCCCGGCGGGTAATCCCGATTGCCTTTTCATCTCGGCTAACCGCGTCGGCCACGGCGACGGGATCATCCAAGAAAGTGACGGTTTCAGGCGGCTCACGATCGCCCAATAGACGTCCAGCTGGGCTGGAGTCGAAATCCGCACCGAGATTTTCCAATTTAATCGAAATGCGGCCGGAACCATCCTTAGAAACCTGATTCCAATCGGTGAATTCACCACTCAAAATCCGGCTCAAGGTTTCGGTGTCGATCCGATTGATCGGATTATTGCGGTTGACGACGACGAGGCTGGCATCCAGCCCAATGATCTTTTCACTCGATGCATTGGTGAAATTGCCCAAGGCCGACAGGCGGTCTGCTTCACCGGGCAGGACTTGGCGGGACGACATCACCGCCTCGAGGCGTCGTTGTGTCAAAGCTTCAAAGCCACCATGAGAGGAGCCTAGCGCAATCAGCACGCGGGCATTTTTTCCGCCCCGCGACCCGGTCACTTCAATGACCTTGTCACCTTGTTCTGCCCGCACAGAGGAATAGCCCCTTACCCGCATCCAAGCCGATACGAGATCCATCATCACATTGGGGCCCATGCTGGACGCGCCACCGATCCGGAATAGCACGTCGGCTGGCTTGGCCTGCCCTGCTGCAAAGTCCTCAGTGATTGGAATTTGCCCTTGGTCCTGCGCGGCAACGCGCTGCCCTTCGGCTTGAAACAGCCAAGACATATAAAAAAGCACCAGAATGCCGACAACAATCACCAAGCCCGTCACAGCCATCAACCAACCGAGCAAATCAAGCTTCAAGTTGAAACGCGGCATTTTCGGCAAGGCTGGGCCTTTGCGAGGCGCTGGTTTTGCGGGTTTCCTTGGAGAGTCTGGATTGATCACCTTATTCCAGTCATAAGGCACATCGTCGCGGCCGTCTGCCATCCAGAATTCCCCAGGTTACCAAGTCTGCTATTTCGCGTGCCAAGCGATAGTCGAGGCGGACTGAAAGGTCTAGCTTCGCTGCCTGTTACTAGCGCGTTGGACGCAGCGCCCGATAAATCGGCTGCCCATCCCGATACAAGCGAATAACGACAGCATCGCGTTTGCGGGCTGCAGCCTGCAGCGCCGCCCGCGCTTCTTGTGGACTCGCGATTGCTTGACCTTGCACTTCAAGCAAGCCATCGCCTGGGCGAACCTGATCCTTGCCAGGCCCAAACGGATCGAGAGCTGTGACGACGACCCGCACTTCGGGCGGCAGTTTTGGACGATCAGACGGGGCGGCTGCACGCAATACCAAACCCATCACAGAGACCGTGGGCATCGCTTGCGGCGTGGGTGCCCGCACTTCGGTGGGAGCGCGCCCGATAACCAGATTGGCAAAAATGGCTTGTCGCCCGCGGAATCCCTCGACCTTTATTTTGGAACCCGCCGGTGCTGCTGCGGCGAAGCGAGCTAAGGCACGTGGATCTGTCACGGGCTGACCTGCCCATTTCAAGATCCGATCTCCCATACGCAAACCAGCCTTGGCAGCAGGCGAGTTGGCTGCGACGTCGGCAACAATGACGCCATTCTGCCCGGTACCGCCTTCCTCAGGCGTCAATAGGCGCGCGCGCAGCCCAATCCATCCGCGTTGCACGCTGCCGGTTTGAAGTATGTCGGACACAATTTTGCGCGCCAAATTCGACGGCACCGCGAAGCCAACCCCAACCGAACCACCTTGCGTGCCGCCGGGCGAGACGATGGCTGTATTGACGCCAATCACTTCACCGCGCGCATTGAACAAAGGCCCGCCGGAATTGCCACGATTGATGGCTGCATCGGTCTGCAAGAAGTCGTCATAGCGCCCGGCCTGCAAATCGCGGTTGCGAGCCGAAATCACGCCGACCGACAAGGAATTACCAAGACCAAACGGGCTGCCAATCGCGATGGCCCAATCGCCAACACGTGCCGCGTCACTATTGCCCCAAGTGACGCTGGCCAAACGCTGTGCCCCCGTAGTGCGCAGAACGGCGAGATCGGTCTCCGTATCGCGTCCGACCAAGGTGGCAGGCAAGGTGGTGCCATCCACTAGAAAAATCTCAAACCGGTCGTTGCCTTCGATGACATGGTTATTGGTGACGACAACGCCGCGCGGATCAATCACAAAGCCCGAGCCCGTTGAAGCCCCCCCTGCAGCTGCATGCACGGAATCGCGCGGGGCACCGACTAAGGAGCGCTTAGCCCGGATCGCAACGACAGCAGGCTGAAGTCGGGCGGAAAGATCAGCGAACCCGTTGCCCAACCCGACGGCGGGGCCCGCTGGTGCTGGCCCTACGCTCTGCGCACCCACAGGCTCAAGGCCTGAGAGGCCAAGCCCGACTACAGAAATCCATAAACAAGCAAGCAAGCGCGCAGTGGTCATGAGCTACGACTTAGACCGGAGCGGGCAATTGGGAAAGTAACCCCCTGCCTCAAAGCGCACGCAAACTCATAAGTCCCTCAATTAAAAAAACTTCATGACAGCCTTTTCACGGGTATTTGAAGAAATAATCGGGGATAGAGGGGTCAATTGTTTTGTTTGGGCGGGGAAACACCCATGACACCTATATCTAATCGCACGCTTGCTTTTGCGCTTGCACCTCTTGTTCTTGTCGGCACATTTTGCTTGACGCCCGCCTTGGCGCAAACAGCAGCTAGTCCCGGCCCAACTTCTGGTGCGGCCAATGCCTTGCCGGACTTGGTTGATGGTAAGCGCACCTTCCAGCCAGCATACTTCACTGACATTTTGCCCCAAACAGCCGCCGACATGGTGGTTCGCATTCCAGGCTTCAACATTGATGATGGCGAGTCTGTTCGCGGATTTGGCGGGGCCGCCGGCAATGTGCTGATCGACGGCTCACGGCCAACGAGCAAGAATGAGGGTCTATTCTCCATACTTGCGCGGATTCCGGCCGGAAATGTTGAGAAGATCGAACTCTTGGAAGGAGCCGCCGCAGGTGCATTAGCACCGGGCAAGAGCCTCGTCGTCAATGTGATCCGCAAGGCCAACAATAAGGCTAGTGGCAAGTGGGAAGTGCAAGCCACGGGCGTGGGGAGTGGCCGCATCAAGCCCAAACTCGACACATCTTATACCTCAAAGCTGGGCGGCTTTAATGTCACCACGGGTCTGCATGCCGAAATTGAAAATGTTGAAGACTTCATCGGCTATGAGGGCCTATTGACGCCCTCCGGCGTTTATACCGAGCGCGGGCCAAATGATGATCGTCGTCGCTCAAAATATGCCCAAGCGACCTTTGCGATGGACGGCAAGATTGGTGACACCAAGCTCAATGCCAATGCCAGCTATATGGAAGGCAAGTTTAGCCGGAACTGGGTCCACTTGGCATTTAGAGCGAATGCTATTGTGCCGTTTCGGGTTGACGAGGGTAAGGAAGAAGGCTCGACCAGGCGCTGGGAAATTGGCGGCGACTTAGAACGTGATGTGGCCGGATGGACCGGCAAGCTTGCGCTATTGGCAAAGGCTACGGAGGACGAAAACCTTGATCTCGCAGGCTTTAACACCGTTGGGCAGACCAAAAATTTCGGTCGCTTCATTGCCGACTCCACCAATGAAGAGCGGGTGGTGCGCCTAACATTCAAAAAGAAATTCGGAGCCCACCAAATCGAGACTGGCGGCGAACTGGCTTACAATAGTCTGGATTTCGTCGGCCAATATGCTGAAGGCAATGGTATTGTCTTTGTGGTTCGCCCGTCCGACATTTCCTCGACCGAGGTGTCGGAGAACCGGAAGGAAGCTTTCATCAGCGATTCATGGACTTTGTCGCCCAAGCTAACCCTCGAATCCACCCTTACGGGAGAATGGTCGACCATTGAGCAGACCGGGGCTTCTGGCAAGAAGCGCTCTTTCTTCTATCCAAAACCACGGATCAAAGCCGCTTGGAAGCCCCATAATGGCTGGACCTATCGGGTCGAGGTTGAACGTGTCGTAGGGCAATTGGACTTTGGAGCCTTTGCGGACTCAGCCTCTGTCGGTGACAACAATCAGAATAGCGGCAACCCCGAACTGCGGCCCGAGCAAGTGTGGTCGAGCCTGATCGGCGTGGAGCGACGCTGGGGCAAGCGTGGGGTGATCAATGTCTCCCTCGTTCAGGAAAAATTTGAAGATCAATTGACTCTCGTGCCGACCCGCAATGGCGGCGTGGCTTTAGGCAATGTGCCGGAAGCAGAGCGCTGGGGCTATAATGTTTCTTGGACCATCCCTTTAGCCGCACTCTTGGAAGGCCTAGAGATTGAAGGCAATTACCGTTGGCGCGATTCAGAGCTGACAGACCCAATTACCAATAAGACCCGGCCATTCTCTGGCTGGAATGGCAAGAATTTCAACACCAACATCACCTATGAAATTCCCAAAAAGAAGTTGCGGCTGGGTGCGTGGTACTGGCGCGGCAATAATAACCGCGAATACCGCCCCGACCAGACCTTTTTGTGGGACACGATCCAGAATTGGGGTGCGTGGATTGAGACCAAGGCTTACAAGAATTTGAGCCTAGAATTTGGTGTCGAAGATCCAAATGGTACGACCTTCAACCGTCTGCGGACAGACTTCACCCCCGACCGACGGTCAGGGGTGGTGCGTCAAACCCAATATCGGGAGCGATCCAAGGATGGGGTCTGGTATCTTCTGGTCAAAGGGACGTTCTGACCAGAAGATACCAACCTTATTTCACGCCGTGAGCCAGCTTCTTCAGAAGTGGAGAAGCCAAGGCCATCACGATCCCGATCCCAATCGACCACAGACCAATGGTGCTGAAAACTTCCAGCGAGGTCGCCAAGGCCTTGGCAGGATCGGTGACTTGACCCGCCACTGTCTCGGTCGCAGTCAATTGCGCGATGATGCCACCTAGATATTGCGCGCCAGAGCTTGCCAAGAACCACGTTGCCATCAAGGTCGAAAGCAGTTTTGGCGTGGACAATTTCGTCATCCAGCTGAGGCCTACGGGGCTTAAGCAGAGCTCACCGGTCGTGTGGAGCAAATAGGCCAGTGCCAAGAAGATCACGGGCACGCGGGCCTGGTCATCGGCAAACTTCGCGCCCCAAACCAAGATCAAGAAGCCAAGACCCACTTGCACCAAGGCGATTGCGAATTTCATCGGCGCCGATGGGTCCATATTGCGCTGACCCAGCTTCACCCAGAGCCACGCAAAGGCGGGGGCAAAGATTAGAATAAAGCCTGAGTTGAAGCTTTGGGTTTGCGGCGCGCTGATGCTGACAAAGCCATTATTCGGCAAAGCCACGTTGGTCGCGGTAAAGAGTGACAGCGACGAACCGGCTTGTTCAAACAATGTCCAGAACACAACCGAAGCCGCGATCAAGACCAAAGCCAAGATTAGGCGGCCAGCCTCTTCTTTGCTGCATGCCGTCATCATGTGATAGACGATGTAGATCAGGACGGCAGCCGAGCCCAAGGCCAACATATTGCCGACCAATTGGTTGTTTTGTACCAAGAACCAAATCGCAGGCACCGAGACAATCGCCCCGATATAGATGGCGGTCTCAAGATTGATCGGCCCCAAGACTTTCTTCTTCAAGGCTTCAGGATTGGGCGGTTCGCCCTTGCCGTCCAAGCTGTCCTTGCCGCGCACAAAGGCGATATAGCCCGCCAACATGCCGACGCCTGCAAGGCCAAAGCCTGCCCACCAGCCCACAACAGTCCCTAAGGCACCGCAGAGAATAGCGGCCCAGAATGCCCCCAAATTGATGCCGTAATAATAGAGGGTGAAACCTGGGTCTCGACGTGGGTCGCCCTCCGGATAGAGTTGACCAACAATGGAGGAGATACTGGGCTTCAAAAAGCCCACGCCCAGAATGATCAAGGAAAGAGCGATGTAGAAGATGATCTCAAACGGACCTTCCGACTTCACCTTCTTCAACTCATAGCTGCCAGCCGGCAGGAGGGCTGGAACTGGTGCGGTAGCAGGCAGATCCTTGATCTCAATGCCCTTTTCCGAAGCACTATAAGCATAGGCTTGTTCGCCAATCTTCAGCTTGGCAACATAATCCTCGTTGCGTCCTTGGGTGACGAATTCATACGTCGCGCCCTGATAGGTCAAGGTCTGGGTGGTGGGCTTACCTTCAAATCCCATCGCAAAGTGGCCAAATACCAGCGCCAAAGCCCCGAAAGCAATGGCCTTGCGCGTGCCTAAGAAGCGGTCTGCCAACACCCCGCCGACCAAGGGCAAGAGATAGACCAGCGTCGTATAAGAGGAATAGGTCTTCTGCGCGTCGGCCTGGTCAAACAGGAAGTGCTGGACCAGATAGACCGTCAGCAGGCCACGCATCCCGTAATAGGAAAAGCGCTCCCACATTTCGGCAAAGAACAAGACGCGCAAGCCTTTGGGGTGATTTTTCATTTCTCTGGCGACGGGGAAAATCGTTCCCAACGTCACCAAAAGCCCACCGGCAAACACGATGTTCCAAATAACACCCCAAAGATCCGACATGATAACTCCCCCTGAGCGCTGTCTATAACAGCCCCGTGATCTGTGGCGCGCACATGATCACGGGATTGCGATGAGGGCAAGGGCAGTTAAGCGGCTGGCATTGCACACTTATCAGTCGCCTTATGGGGCATGCTGGACGGGCAGCTCGGCATGCAAATCCAAGTCGCCGCCCAGTTTATCACCAACCGACAGCGCATTGAGGCGGGCATAGGCACCACCTTTTGCCACCAAGGTGTCATGTGTTCCCTGCTCAACGATACGTCCCGATTCAAACACCAAGATTCGATCCGCCTCACGCACAGTCGAAAGGCGGTGCGCAATCAGGATGGTCGTCTTATCCTTTGCTAAGGCCTTCATCGCGTCTTGGACGTCTCGCTCTGTCTGTGTGTCGAGTGAGGATGTCGCCTCGTCCAAGATTAAGATACGGGCATCGGCCAAGAAGGCGCGCGCCAGTGCCACTCGCTGACGCTCCCCACCGGACAATTTAACCCCCCGCTCACCCACTTGGGTCTCAAGCCCCTTCGGCAAACGACCAATGAAGTCAGACGCGCGCGCATCCCGCGTCGCCGCTTCTAAGTCTGCCAGACTGGCATCCGGGCGGGCATAGGCGATGTTTTCCCGAAGGCTGCGGTGAAACAAGGCTGGGTCTTGTGGCACCAAGGCAATGGAGCCGCGCAGACTATCTTGGCGTACATGCCGCACATCTTGGCCATCTATCCGGATGGCACCGGCATCCACGTCATAAAGACGCTGCAACAGCTTTACGAAAGTCGACTTGCCAGACCCGGTTTGACCGACCAGTGCCACGGTCTCTCCCGGCTGAATGGTCAATGAGAAGTCTTGGTACAAGGGCTCGCTCTGCCCGCGATAGCCAAACGTGACCTGATCGAACACGATCTCGCCATTGCCTTGCACAAAGCGCTTGGCATCTGGTGCATCCGCCACGTCTTCGACTTCCAAGCTATAGGCGACGGCATCTTCAATATCGGCAAAGCCACGCTGAACTTGCTGTACTGTTTCGCCTAAATTACGGAGATAGCTGGCGATCAAGAAATAGCTGGTCAAAGCAAAGGTCGCATCCCCGGGGCTTGCCCGGCCTTCCCGCCATTCGATCAGCACCAGCCCCAATAGCCCGACTTGAAGCGACCATAAGATGATGTTGGACACGGCCCAACCGTCAGCATAGCGCATCCAAGTGGTGGCCACGAGGCCGCGCCACTTTTCCACCACGCCGCCAAAACGGGCTTCTTCGCGGGCTTCTGCCCCAAAGGCTTTCACTGTAGGGTTGGCCGAGACAGCATCCGCCAGTGAGGCCCCAATGGCTGTATCAGCGGAATTGGATCGCTCATTCGCCTTCTGGATATAGAACCGCGCAATCAGAATACTGGCCAACGTGAACAGCGTGATCGACCCACCGACATAAAGGCCAACCATTGGCCAAGTTGCCAACATCATCCCAGTCAAGCCAAGCAAGACAATGGCGGCGGGCAGGATGAACCAGAGGAAATTGTCAGACAGCGTGTCATAGGCCCACATGGCACGGCTAACCCGGCGCACCGTCGCACCCGCGAAATTGTCGCTGTGCCATTGGCTGGAGAAACGCTGGACGTCCCGAAAGCTAGAGCTCGTGATATTGGCCATATTGCGCGCGGCAAACAGGTTCCAAACCCGCACCAGAATGTTGCGCAGAACGAACATGCCAGCCGCAATCGCCGCAAAAATCCAGAATAGTTCAAAGGCCCGATCGGCAGCTTGCGGACCTTTCGTCAAAGTCTCAACGATCCGCCCGGACAAAGCGGGCAAGAGAAGCTCACACGCTGTCGAGGCCATCATCAGCACAACAACGGCGAAGAACTTCAAAGGCTGGCTGGACCAATGCCGCCAGAGGTAACGCATAATCTGGCCGATATGGGCCTTTTGCTGACGCGTCGAGGCGTCGTCTTCATCATCAAAAAAGTCGGACATGGGTCACACGAAATCAGAAACAGCCAAGCACCGTATGGTGTGGTTTAAGGTGTTTGCTGTTTGAATAAACTCAAGCAAGGCCGATGGACGGCGAAGCCACGAAGGAATTGAAGTGCGACGCGCGTGGGTCGGCTCAAATCAATGAGACAAACCATCGTTGGATGGGCGGCGTCGGCAATCGCCCCGTGTCAGTTCTCAGTCATGCTTAAGTTGGTCCCTTCGAGAAGTGTGCAGCGTGGTTAACGGCAGTGCGCGTGCGGGTAAACCCGGTCAGGCCAGAAACATGCTTGGTTTGACTAACTTGGCGAAGACCTGTGGCCCGAAGGTCACAGGAACCTAATAGCCCTTGGTGATCTTGTCGTGGGCGATAATGCCCTGCAACACATCTTCCAATTCAGCAAACGGCACCATATTTGGGCCGTCAGACGGGGCTTTGTCGGGATCTGGATGGCTTTCCATGAAGATGGCTGCGACACCAACGGCCGCTGCGGCACGCGCCAGATATTTGACCATCGTGCGGTCCCCGCCAGAAGAATCACCCTTGCCGCCTGGCTGTTGCACCGAATGAGTTGCGTCAAACACAACCGGCGCACCAAAAGCAGCCATCGCCGGCAAACCGCGGAAATCCGTCACCAAGGTGTTATAGCCAAAGCTTGCGCCACGCTCAGTCACCATGACATTGGGATTGCCAGAGCCTGTGACTTTAGCGATCACATGTTTCATGTCCCAAGGGGCTAGGAACTGGCCCTTTTTGATATTGACGACCTTGCCTGTCTTGGCCGCAGCAATCAGCAAATCCGTCTGACGGCACAAGAAAGCCGGGATTTGTAGGACATCGACGACTTCGCCCACGATGCGGCAATGCTCTTCGGTGTGCACATCAGTCAGAACTGGTAGGCCCAATTTGTCCTTAATCTCTTGAAACACCGCCATGGCATTATCGAGGCCAAAGCCGCGCGCGCCCGTCAGGCTCGACCGATTAGCCTTGTCATAGCTAGACTTATAAATGAGGCCAGCGCCCAATTTGCCATAGGTTTCTTTCAGCCATTGGGCCGTTTCCAGCGCATGTTCGCGGCTTTCCATCGCACAGGGCCCGCAGATGAAACTGATTGGCAAGCTGTTGCCGACCTGCACAGCGCCTGAGCCAGCACCGACGGTTACGATGGGGGCGGGATTGGTCATCTTTACATCTCCGGCGGCGTGGCGACCGCAACTTTGTTTGATTGGCCTGATCTCAGGCTGACGCGCGCCGCTTTTGGCATAGCTTTGCGATGAAATAAACAGATAGGGATTAGGACAATGCCTTTCGATGGGGTTTGGTTAACACATGCATAAGGTTTCGCAGTTTTAATGGCTCCATGACCCAGTTAGAGTCTCCCTTTCCCCGCAAGCTTGGGTCGGTTTCACGGCCGCCCATGGCTGTTGCACGTGGGTGTCGGGACGACGACGTTAGCAAGCAGAAATGGTCGTGGCAGCAGACGATCGTCTTTGCGCTGCTCGCCTCGAGCGGTCTTTGGGGTTTGATCTTTTGGGCCATCCGCACACTGCTGGCTTAAGGGTGCGAGGCTTGCGCCATTAGGACTAGACAAATCGCCTCCAAAGACTGAGGAAGCTTAGCCATGAAACTGATCTCCTACACCCTTGGCTTTCCTCCGACGGAGATGCGTCCGGGCCCCGCCCAGCGTCCTTGGATGGACTCCACCTCCGACCGCTTCGCCTATCGTTGCTTGCCATTGAACATTGCCAACCAATACGGCTGGGAATTGTTGTGCCCGTGCTCGTTTGAGGTGACGTGGGATGGCGGGCCGAGTCCCGACGCCATGGTCGTGGAAATTTTAGAAGACGGTTGGCCCCACCCGACCAGCCACTTTGGCCACGGCGTGTTGACCTTCCATGTGAACCAGATTTTCCGCACCGAGCCCGGCACCCAACTCATGACGACCGGGCCAATGAATAATCCCAAGGATGGGATTGCCGCCCTTTCTGGTATTATCGAGACCGACTGGTCGCATTACACGTTCACGATGAATTGGGTAATGACGCGCGCCTTCCACCCCGTCCGCTTCCAAAAGGGCGAGCCGTTTGCCCATATCTTCCCGGTCAATTTGGCGGCGATTGAGCAGATTAAGCCCGAATTCCAGCCTTATGAAACTGAGGATAAATTGAAGGAATCCTATGAGGCTTGGCAGGATAGCCGGAATAACTTCAATCAAGAGCTTGAAATTCCCGATTCCCAAGCCCGCAAAGACAAGTGGCAAAAGGCTTATTTCCAGGGTCTAGGGCCGGATGCAAGGCCGACGCAGAAGGCCCGTCATTGGACCAAGCTGGATGTTCAGCCGTGGCCGGGCTCTAAAGCAAAAAAGAAATAGGGCCACTCGACAAAAGAACATAGATGGAACATGATGGATCATGCTTGATCCACTCAGCCCTGATCTTTTGTCTTACACCTCCACAGAAACAGTGGGTTCGGCTGCCATGCCAGCGGCACGGCCCGACGTTACCTTGGCCGTTCGCAATGGCGCAACGCGCTGCCTGATCCATGCGGGCTATGCGCCCATTTGGGAGTTTAAGCTCGCCAATAGTCGTCGGGCTGATATTTGCGGCCTCAGCCAAAAGGGCGAATTGGTGATTGTAGAGGTCAAATCCGGGGTTGAGGACTTCAAGACCGATATGAAATGGCCCGAATATGCGCCCTATTGCGACCTATTTTATTTCGCGGTCGCGCCGGACTTTCCCATCGATTTGATCCCCGCAACCGAAGAGCAAGCGCCCGGCCTGATTGTTGCCGATAGCTTTGGGGCAGAGATTGTGCGCCGCGCGCCGCGATTTGACCTGGCACCAGCGCGGCGCAAAGCCGTGACCTTAAGCTTTGCCCGCCATGCGGCGGTGCGGGCGCTGCGGATTTAAGCGCCAAAGCGCTCGAAGGCTTGTGTCACAGCAGGCCCAAACTCCAGATTGCGCTTGGCATAGAAGCCCGCAAGCCCTGCCAGAATATCACCCGGCGTGGTTTGTGGTGAGCCGCCCACGAACGGGGGCGCGGGATCATATTCAATCGACAATTGAATGCGTTGAGCCACGGCTTGGCTTGCGATTTCGGCGACAATCGTCAAAGCAAAGTCGATCCCGGCCGTGACGCCGCCGCCGGTGAAGACACACCCGTCGCGCACCACACGGCCTTGAGTTGGAATCGCACCAACCTCGGCCAATAAGCTATGATAGGCCCAATGCGTGGTCGCCTGCTTGTCCTTCAATAAGCCTGCCGCGCCAAGGACAAACGCGCCGGTGCAGACGCTCGTGATATAGCGCGCTTGACCTGCCTGCTGCTTCAAAAAGGCAATCAGGACCGGGTCTGCCATCGCCTGTTCGACGCCAAACCCACCGGGCACACAGATCAAATCCAGCGGCGGACAGGCTTCAAACGTCGTTGTCGGCACCAAGGACAGCCCGCAATCACTAGGCACCGGCTCTAAATTGTGGCTGATGATATGGACTTGAGAGTCCGGCAGGCGATGCAAGACCTGCAACGGTCCTGTAAAGTCCAACTGCGTGACATTGGGAAACAGGATGAAGCCGATTTGAAACATGGGTCCGTCCAACTAAATTGACGCTAAGCCCCTAACATGATGCGGCGGGACCTGAAAGACGTGTTTGAGCCGCTTTCCGGACAAACGGTCGCAGGCAAAACTGTCGAAGCGTGCTTGCCAGCACCCGGAATAAGTGGTGGATCACGGTCCATGTCGAAACCGTCTGAAACGCCACCCGCCAAGCCATCTACCCCTCTGCCGCGCCTGATCGCCATTGGCGCGCTTGGCCTTGGGTTGGTGGTATTGGGCGCGGCCTTTGTACAAAAGGGCCTGAGCTCAAAGCCTGCGGAAGTGGTGTTGCCTGAAGGCTGTAATGCCCGGGCTTTTGCGGAGATTGGCGGCCCATTCAGTCTGGTCAATCAGGACAATTTGGCGGTGACCGAGAAAAGTTTCTTGGGCAAGCCCGCTTTGATCTATTTCGGCTTTACCTATTGCCCGGACATCTGCCCGCTGTCGCTGCAAACCATGCGGCTGGCTTTGGACGAAGCCAAAACGGTTCCAGGCTCTAAGGCGGGTGACATTCAGCCCCTATTGATCAGCTTGGACCCAGAGCGCGATACGCCAGCGGCCTTGAAAGCCTATGTGGCGTCGGCAGGTTTCCCAGAAAATCTGCAAGCCCTAACCGGCAGCGTGGAGCAAGTCGCCGCAGCGGCCAAAGCCTATAAGGTTGGCTTTCGCAAGTCCGTGCCAGAGGGCTCTGCGGCCAAGGATTATCTGATCGACCATACTTCGATCTTCTATTTGGTGGATCGTCAAGGCAAGCTTTCCACCTTCTTTTCAGCCGATCCAGACCCCAAAGTGATGGGCCAATGTCTGGCAGCCCTGTCAAAGAACGGCCTCTGAAAGACTCACCGTGCGGGCCATTGCCGTCGGTTTTGTTCGAAATCCAGTCCACCTATCGGTTGTGCACCTTGCACAACGCAGTTGCAGCATTCTTGTAAATATCTGTTTTTGATAGTTAAATTTACATTCCCTAGCGGCAAGCAGGCGAAATATGCTGCGTGATATGGTTGCCAAATCTTCATAGATACCATGCAATCATCGCTGATCTGGCTGCCACATGTGGTGCGTACAGAGGGAGCGACCATGCTTTATTCCATAGTTGAGATGCAGCGTGCCGCTCTGATGCCTTGGCGAGTGGCTGTAAATTTCCAGCGCGCCATGCTGGCCAACCCGCTGAATCCCATTGCGCAGACGCCCTTTGGCCGCAACCTCAGCGCCGCGTCAGACCTGTTTGAGGCGATGACCCGCCGTTATGAAAAGCCAGATTGGCGGATCAATTCTACGATAATCAATGGCATCAAGGTCCCGATCACGATTGAAACCGTCTGGTCGTCTGCCTGGTGCAGCCTCGTTCACTTTAAGCGCGACAAACAGGCATTGACCGAAGCGCGCGGCCCGGATTGGGTTGAGCCCCGCGTTCTAATTGCAGCACCTTTATCGGGCCATTTCGCAACTCTGCTGCGCGGTACGGTCGAAGCCTTCATCCAAGATCACGACGTCTATATCACCGACTGGCACGATGCCCGCGATGTGCCGATTGGCATGGGTCGCTTTGATCTGGACGATTATATCGAGCATATTCGCGAGATGCTGGTGCAAGTAGGCCCGAAAGCCCATGTGGTAGCCGTTTGCCAACCCGGCCCACCGGTTCTGGCCGCTATCGCTTTGATGGCCGAGGACAAGGATCCTGCCTTACCTGCATCCATGACCTATATGGGCTCGCCCATTGATGCGCGTTGTTCGCCGACGGTGACCAATAAGCTCGCGGAAGAAAAGCCGTTTGCTTGGTTTGAGTCCAAGATGATCCAGACCGTGCCGCCCATATTCCCCGGCGCATTCCGGCGCGTCTATCCAGGCTTTGTGCAATTGGCGTCTTTCATGCAGATGAATATGGATCGCCATATCGACGCCCACCGCGACTTCTTCAACCATTTGGTGGCGGGCGATGGCGACGAAGCGGAGAAGCACCGCGAATTCTACGACGAATATCTCGCGGTTCTCGACCTGTCAGAGGAATTCTACCTCCAGACGATCCAGAAAGTGTTCCAAGAATACCATCTGCCGCGCGGCATCTTGATGTGTCGCGACCGTCTGGTGAAGCCCCAATTGATCAAGACCGTTGCACTGATGACGGTTGAGGGCGAGAAGGACGATATATCTGGCATCGGCCAGACCCAAGCAGCCCACGACCTGTGCACCGGCATTCCGAAAAAGATGCAATATGATTATGTGCAGGAAGGCGTCGGCCACTATGGTGTGTTTAATGGCCGACGATTCAAGAGCGAGATTTACCCGCGCCAAAAGCAATTCATCCGCACCTATTTCAGTGCGGATAAAGAGCGTCAGTTCTTAGCGGCTGGCTGATTGGTGAAGGTAAGCCCTACCCGGGTTGGCAGGTCCTTGGGATCTGCCAGTGTCGGCACATCAATCGGGGCCGGCGGCTGCATCACGGCAGCCATCACACCGCCAACCTCAATCCAACGGGCTAAGGAAATCAGGAACTGACGTTCGAAGAGCGACTTATTCTTCTGGGCGGCTTGGTCACGAAGCGGTTGCGCCCAAGACTGACGAATTTGAGCCATCGCTTGCGCGTCTTGTTCAGCCGAACGGCTGGTTGCGCCTTTGGCAGGCGGTGCCATCATAGAGGCAAACACGCCAGCAGCTTTGGCAATGCCGCCCTGATCACGCAGTTCAAGCGCGCCATTTAGGAAGCGCACACCCTGATAAATCGCTAGTGTTCGCTTGAGTTGCTCCATATCATCAGGCTTTTTGTTGCCTTTGCCCTTTGGCTCACTGGCCTTCTTTAGGTCCGCAGCAATTGGTGCCACAAGCGCATCAACGGTTTGTTCGCGATAGAATTTCGCAAAGCCATCCATCGACATATCAAGATTGAAGCCCGCCCAACCATTGAGCGTGTAGTTCAAATCATTGAATTTCACGAGATCGGTCGCGGGCTCATAGGTGGCTTCAAACCGAATGGCCAACTCAATCCCATCAGCAACTAATGGCGCAAACATCGCCACTGGGCTATCTGGCTGGTTCAACAACGCTTCGGGAATGGTCAGTTTCATCGTGGTGGGCAACATCCGCGATCCGGTGATGATGCCGTCAGCATTCCGGGTCAAACTGGTCGCAACTCTGTCTATTGTAAAATTGAAGCCTTGAACTTCAAAGCCAAACTTTGACATTGAGATCGCCCCAATGCCGCTGTCGAGCGGACCACCAGGCAACAAATCCTTGAGCTTAGGACTGGGTGTGGCAACTTCAGGTGCCTTGGTTGTGGCTGTGGCCGCCGCCGCAGCTGTCCCAGAGGCTAATTCTGCAAAGCCGAGGAGCGCGGAACGACCGCTTGGCTTTGCATCGTCTTTTGGCATCAACTTGGCGAATGCACCACCAAGAGCCGAGAAGTAAGCGACATTGATGTCGTCCAAGGCGAAGGATTCAAGGCTCATATCAAACCGCTTGTCGCCCTCGCCGGACGTAGCCTTCATGCCGGACATGGCAAATTTGACGATCTTCTTGTCGGTCCAATTCGCCAATTCCATGCGGTCCATTACGAACTTGAGGGTCTCAGCGCTTTTGTCTTTCTCAGCCCGGGTCAGAATGTCCATGCTGACGCCTTCAATCAACATGTTGCTTAGAGACAACTTCTTTAAATCGAAGTCCCCAGACTCAACGGCGGCGGCGTTCTGAAAGGACTGCCAGCCATCGCTTTTAAAATCAGTTGCAGAAATCTTGCCAAGTTTAATAGCCACTTCTGAATCGACGACCGCGAGATTCACCATCTCAATCGTTTTGGCCGACCAACCAGCTTCGGAGAGCCCAAGACCCAGCACATTGAAGTCGCCCACTTTTACATCAGCGATTTTGCCTGTGGCGTCTTTGGTTTTGGTGGACATGTTTGAAACATAGATATCGCCATCAAAATTGGTCCCAGTGGCCGGCGCTGCGCCAACGCCTAGGGTGCCACCATTTGCCCAATTGGCGAAGGATGAGAGATTGGTAGACGTCGTCAGGCCACGGAGTTCCATTTTGCCAACTGCGATCTCTTCGCCAGCTTTTTGGGATACGGTACCGTTCAAAAAGCTGACGGTGAACTTGGCCTGATCCGAGGCGGCATCCGTTTGAGGCAAGCGTTGAATGATCATTTGACCAAAGCTCACATCGCTCTTCTTGGTGGTTGGATTTTTGAAGACAACATTCTCCAGCACCGCGCGATCTTCGCTAACGCTCTTGGTCGCAAATTGCGCGTTCGCATTGGGCTTATCCAATTGCCAAGTCTTTAAGACGTCGCGCATTGTGGGAGCGGTTTGCGCATAAGCTGGCGCAATCATCACAGAACACAGCGCCGTTGCGGCCAATAAGTATTTCAATTTCATATACACACTCCCCCCGAAGGACAGCGGCAAATTGGCACAATGCGGCATCTCTGCCAACGGCAGAACTGTCCAATCGAAGATTACAAAACGTTAAACTCCAGTCGGGTCGCGCCTTAACGGGGCGGGCCGCTGGCCTCGGCTGGCCTTGCCTGAACATCCTTCACAATCTCATCGAGACTGCGGGTTTCAGGTGCTGTACGGGCTGGCGTAGGAGCTGATGGTTGAGCCTCAGGGGTTTGGGAAACGGGCACAGGTGCACCGTCACCGCCCGCGGGCATATCCATTGGATCGACTGGCAGGGTTTCGACATTCTCGTCGGTTGGCTCTGCCAAAGCATTTGGATCTGGGGCGGGGGCAAGGGGCAAGGCGAAGCCGCGCGGGGCAACTCCTTTCATGGTTGGAACCATAAAGGCGCGCCAGATGCGAGCAGGCGCAGAGCCACCGGTGACCCGATTGGTTTTGACGGTGAAATCATCATTGCCGACCCACACGCCGGCTACATATCCGCCCGTAAAGCCAATGAACCACGCATCAGCATAATCACTCGTCGTGCCGGTCTTGCCACCAACAGGACGGTCAGACAGTTGAGCAGTCCGGGCTGTTCCTGCCGAGACCACTTGAGCCAGCATTAAATTCATATTGCGCAAGGGCCCGTCTTCGATAGCACGACGGGGTGCGGGGGGTGTGCGTTCCCACAGGATTTTCCCAGACCGCGTGCGGATGCGCTTGAACCCATAGGGCGTGACTGCCATGCCGCCATTGGCGAAGGGCACATAAGCTGCCGTCAATTCAAGTGGGGTCAAAACCTCGGTGCCCAAGGCCAATGTTGGCTGGGGGTCTAAACGCGATCTGATGCCCAAGCGACGCGCGGCGCGGATAACTGAATCGCGCCCAACTTCTTCGCCAAGACCCACAGCCACCGTGTTGATCGAGCGGGCAAAGGCGCTGATCAACGGCATCGCGCCCCTGAACTTGCCATCATAATTTTGTGGTGCCCATTCGCCAACTTTGATCGGCGCATCAACTCGGACGGAATAAGGCGTTTCACCTCGCTCCATGGCGGCCAGATAGACAAAGGGCTTGAAGGCCGAACCGGGCTGGCGCTTAGCGTCAGTCACGCGGTTGAACTCGCTCTCCTGATAGTTCCGCCCACCGACCATGGCGCGAACACCACCGTCACCGGCAAAGGCGACCAAGGCCCCTTGGCCCATCCGCATGGCTTTGCCATTCTGGCCAAGCTCCTGCGCAAGCGCGGTCTCAGCATTTAATTGGGCGGCCAAGTCGAGTGTGGTCTCAACAATGATATCTTCTTCGGGCTCTCCCACGATGGAGCCCACATCCTCGGCGATCCAGTCAAGGAAATAAGCCGCACCGCCACCGCGTGAGGTTGGCACAAAGCGCAAGGGCTGGCTGACCGCCTGCAGGCGCTGTGCTTTGGTGATGACGTTCTGCGCCTCCATCACATCGAGGACGACCGTCGCGCGATCCGAAGCGCGTTGAGCGCTCGACACCGGGTTAAAGCGCGAGGGTGCCTTCAAAAGGCCTGCCAGCAAAGCAGCTTCTGAGATGGTGAGGTTTTGTGGCGGCTTGTCAAAATAACGGCGTGCGGCCTCATCAATGCCATAGGCACCCGAGCCAAAATAAACGCGAGCGAGATACAGCGCCAAAATCTCGTCTTTCGTAAAGCGGCTTTCGAGCCAAACGGACAACAAAAGCTCTTGGGCTTTGCGCTTTAAGGATTGCTCCGACGACAGGAAAAGATTTTTGGCCAATTGCTGGGTTAGGGTCGAGCCACCTTGGACCACACGGCCTGCGCGCGCATTGACATAGAAAGCCCGCGCCAAACCTTCAAAGTCAAAGCCCCAATGGCGGTAGAATTTCCGGTCTTCAATCGCCAACACGGCTTGCGGCACATAGGACGGCAGGCTCTTCAAATCGATGGGCGGGGAATCTGGCGCGCCGCGTCGATCCACGACTTGGCCGCGAATATCAACATAGGTGATGGAGGGGCGGTCGGTCTTCTTCCATAGGGCTTCGGGGTCTGGCAGGTCTGAGGCGACCCAGATAAAGACGCCGACGCCAAAAACGCCCATCCACAAGACCATGACGGCACCCCAGTAGAAGAGTGTGCCGAAGAAGCCGCGCCCTTGACGGGGACGGGTACCACCAGACCGCGACGGGCCGCGACGACGCGGCGGTGGACCATCTTGATAGCTGCCGCGACGACCGCCACCATTGGAATTTCTTCCATTGCCTGCCCCGCGCCCTGCCAAGATCGTAACCTTTCGTAAAGTCTATCAGAAATGTCCTGCCTGATTGGGGTTAATCACAAGTGAATCAGGCAAATCCAAGGACGCTTCGAGACCACTCCAAGGCAAAGTTTTGGCATTGTTTTTGCGCCGACAATGCCATGAGCACTTTTTCGGGACAAATCATTCTGGTCGGCACCGCCGTTTGCGAGGGCTATAACCACAAAGTGGCCAAGGGCGCGCGCTGCGCCATGGTCTGCGTATGCGATTGCGATCGCATGGAAGGCATGGGTCTTTTGGAGCTCTATGAGACGGAAGATGGCCTCGACGCAGGTCGTCTTCTGGACGAAACCTTGGGCCGTCATGGCTGGTGCGACATCACCATCAAAGCCTGCTTACCCGTGGCCGATAAAGCTGACGGCTGGGAGCCAGAGCTTGAAGCCCTGATCGGTGCCGCCAAGCGCCTTGGGGTGGCCCATATGGTGTTTGAACCTGAGTCAGACCGCCCCAAAGTGCTGCATTAGCTGCTTTAGCTAGGCGGCTTAACCGGCCTTATACCCAAAGCCAGCGGCATTGGCGCGCTCAACGCCTTCCATGATCATTTTTTTGGCCACATCGGCATCCTGCCAGCCTTTCAGCTTGGTCCATTTGCCGGGCTCCAAGTCCTTATAATGAGCAAAGAAATGCTCAATCTGGGCGACCTGGATCGCGGGTAAATCCTTATAGCTGTCGACGCCATCGTAGAAAGCGGTCAGCTTTGGAATGGGAACAGCCAGAATTTTCTCGTCTTCGCCAGCTTGATCTTCCATCAGCAAAACGCCAATCGGCTTCACGCGCAGGACGCAGCCCGGGATCAAGGCGCGACGACCGATGCAGAGCACATCGACTGGGTCACCGTCGCCGGACAAGGTGCCGGGGATGAAACCGTAATTGGTTGGATAGCGCATGGGGGTATAGAGAAAGCGGTCGACGAACATCGCGCCGGATTCCTTATCAATCTCGTACTTAATCGGCTCACCACCCAGCGGCACTTCAATCACGACATTCACATCATGAGGCATATCGTGGCCGGGCGGAATTTTCTTGATATCCATGGGGAGGATTCCTGTGTTCTGAAAACTGTACTTTTGGCAAATCGTTCGCGCGCCCTTGATCTAGGCCGCAAACCTGTGCGCGCGGGGTTTAGACTAAGTGACGGCACAAAGCCATCTTGCGATGCAATCAATTTTTGGAAATTTACGACGCTGATGAGCAACAGCCATCTGCGCCGCCCTGTGTAGAAACCACCAGCCTGGGGACGCTGACATCTTCCCCAACCTCGGCCTAGTCTTTAATCTTGTCTTCACGGAGCTTGATGCAGGCTCACGCCCAAGGCAAATAGTTTGGAGCGCCGGTGAGATGAACGATGAAGTAAAGCGGCAAGTGACCCCGACAATCAAGAGCCATAATGATACCGAAACTCCTAATCCCATCCCATTTTACTTGCTGCATGTCTCTGCTTTAGCAGCCATTTTTACAGGCGTTCATGCTTCTGATCTTTGGCTGTGCTTAGGTCTTTATCTTTTGCGCATGTTTGGTGTGACCGCAGGATATCACCGCTATTTCGCCCATAAGAGCTTTAAAACCAGCCGGGTGTTCCAATTCATTCTGGCCTTCATCGCCCAAACTTCAGCCCAGCGCGGCATCTTGTGGTGGGCCAGCCACCACAGAAACCACCACCGCTTCTCCGACACCGCGCAAGATGTCCACTCTCCGGCCAGAACCAGCTTTTGGTATGCCCATTTCGGCTGGGTGATCGACCCGAAGAATCACGAAACCGACTATGATGGCATTGCCGATTTCACCAAATATCCAGAGCTGGTCTGGCTTGAGCGCAATCCCTATTTGCCGCCTGTCATTCTGGGTATTGTGGTGTGGCTATTTGCTGGGTGGTCAGGCTTGGTCGTTGGCTATGTGTGGAGTTTGATCGCCTGCTATCATGCGACCTTCTGTATCAATTCACTGGCCCATGTGCATGGCCGCCAGCGCTTTGTAACGGGCGACCACTCGCGCAATAATTGGATGTTGGCCATCGCAACAATGGGCGAAGGTTGGCACAATAACCATCACGCTTTCCCCAATGCAGCCCGTCAAGGCTTTAAGTGGTGGGAGTTTGATTTAAGCTTCTTGATCCTGCGCGTCTTGTCTTGGTTCGGGATCGTTTGGGACTTGCGTCATCCGCCCAAGGAAATGGTGCAAGGCATTCATTTGCCAGGCCCTGCCCTAATGGAAAAAGCGGCGCATCAATTGTTGCAAGACTTTGCCGACCGCCTTGCCAAGGCCCGCGAAGGCTGGCGCGTGCCGACGGTGGAAGAGTTACGCGCCATCGCTGTGCGCAACATGCCCAAGAACCCGCATCTGGATGCCATTTTGGCGCGCGCCGAAGAACTGGCAGCCGAATGGATGCCCGCTTGGCTGGCCCAACAAACAGCACGTCAGCCGATCTAATTGGCCTTTGGGGAGTCGCAGCAGGAAAGCGAGAGGATGTGCCTGTTGGTTCGCCCAATAGGCCTAGAAACTAACTGTCAGGGGCTGACCGGTGCCCTTAGTGCCCATCTTTTGTTTTGCGTGTCTGGCTCTGAAAAGGTCCATTGAGTTTCACGATCTCATAATTGAGGTAGGTCGCGAAACTGACCCAGAGCACATAGGGCAGCAGCAACCCGCTTGCGAGCGCAGAATAAGGCAGCACACCAACACAAAGCGCGACAACTGAAGCCCAAAGCAATACCGATTCCTTCAAAGCCCAATCAGGACGTTTGAGCCCAAAAAACAAGGGTGACCACAAGAAATGAAAGATGAAGTTCGCGACATAAAGTCCGATCACAATCTTCCGATCGGCATCGGTGGTAGCCCCTTCCCAAGCGAGAATGGCTGCCCAAGCCGCCGACGATAAAATCACCGTCCAAGCCGGACCAAACAACCAGTCGGGCGGCTGCCAGCTTGGCTTTCTAAGATTTCTGTACCATGGGCCAATGCTGGTTAGTGCGCCGCCCGCGCCAGCCAAAATGAGCGCCCATACAATCGCTGCTATGATATGTGGTTCGAGCATAGGCCGTATATGCGACCCTTCGCCTTATCTAGCAAGCAGCAACCTCCAAGCCACAAAGCCATGGCTTCAGGATTTCCCTAAGCACAGTGGCGATTACAAGGTGCATCTGCCCTCTATCTAGGCACCAGAAGAAATTGTCAGGACCGAAAAACCCGAGATGACCAGACTCTAAAGACCACAGCCAGAAGCAAATTGTCGTCTGCTTTTGGCTGATTGCGGGCGGTCTGGTTTGGGGGTGAAATGGCTCCAAAGCGGACGTTCATCAGAACGGCATAATCTAACTTGCTATTGCCGAATTATGAGCGGTCACATTGGATCCTTACTCAACGCTTGCAAAACCGTATGCTAGCCGCTCAAACTTAATCCAAAAAATTGGGCCAACCCTCCGCCAATCTATGCACCCTTTAGTGCCAAATGTTCCGACAACGCACCATCAGGCTGCTCAAAACGAGATAGGTGGTCTAGATTTCGAATTGGGCGCATGTTCACCCATATTTTTAGATTATTGTTTGACTGAGGATTCCTGTTCTGTTTACCAAGCCTTTGTTATGATAACCTCAGATATGAGCTTCTTATGAGGTGCACTAGAGCATAAATTATTCGAAGAGCGTCAGAAAGCACGTTCAATCGAAAGACAAACCGATGCAACTTTAAGAGCTCGGTTGGGCAACTCCTCAAAAAGCATCATTCTATTGGTCAAAACTGAGATCGCCGGGGGCAATCAGTGTATTTTTGGACAGCAATACTTGGTGGAATGATCGGTTGGCTCACTACCGGCTTAGAGGGCTATGGCTTTTTCTTAGGCTGTTTCGTGGGCGCAATTTTTGGCTGGGGCTTAAGGGCGGTCATTCGGGCCGAAGTGGCCCGCGCCACCGATGCCTTGTTAGCCAAACTGGACGCTAGGCAAAGGCCTGTTTCGAATGAAGTCATCCGACGATCTTGGGGAGACGAGGCACCTGTTGCAAGCGCTAAGCCCGAAGTGCTCGTTCCACCACCAGTTCCAGCTGCACCACCCCAGCCCGAAGTTCCGAGTAGCGTCGAATCGATTGTAACGCGTTCTGAAGCGACAAAAGACGACCTGATTAAAGAAATGGCCTTTTCCTCGCCCTTCAAGGGTGACAGGACCGCAGGGTCAAATGATGCCACTTCAAATCGAGCCGACGTTCCGGACGTATTCGATAAAGCGCGAAACTGGTTGTTTGGCGGGAACACAATTGTGCGCGTGGGTCTGGTTGTGCTTTTTGTCGGCCTGTCCTTTCTGGCCAGCTACGCCGCTTCAGCGGGCCTGTTCCCGGTTGAATTGCGCTTGGCACTCGTTGGCCTTTTTGGAGCCGGGTTGATCGCCTTCGGGTTTCGTACCCGCCAAGAAAGACCCCAATTTGGGCTCGCGCTTCAAGGCGGCGGCATCGCGACGATATATCTGACGCTTTTTGCCACTACTAAGCTGATCGATACCGCTTCGCCGGTTGCCGCCTTTGCGTTGATGATCCTCGTCTGCGGGCTTGGCTGTGCGCTGGCCCTACTCCAGCGATCACAAGCCTTAGCTGCAACATCCTTCATCGGTGGCTTTGCGGTACCCCTCCTCTTGAGCACTGGGGGCGGCGATGTGGTGGGTCTCTTCGCCTATTACACCATTCTGAATCTGGCAATTTTATTCATTGCCGTTCAGCGGTCGTGGCGCATTATAAACTTGATCGGTTTTGCTTCCACTTTCGGCATCTTGACCTTGGTGGTAGAGGCCGGGGCTGGAACCAAGCAATTTTTGGCCACCCAAGTTTTCCTGATTATTTCCGTCTTGGTCTATGTTGTTACGGCCATTCTTTATACGCGCATCACTCCCAGCCAAGCCCCTAATCAGGACACCGATAAAGCTGCAAAGCAATTTGGCAACATGGTGGATACAACACTTTTGTTTGGGACCGCGCTCATCGGTTTTGCTTTGGAAATTAGCCTCGTCGGAGACCGTCCATTTGGGTCCGCCTTTGCCGCACTGGGCTTTGCTGGCCTTTATCTTGCGCTTTCTGCCTACACCGCGCGCTATCTACCACATGCCAACCGGCTATTGAGTGAGGCGTTGTTGGCCGTTGGAGTGATCTTCATCACCCTTGCTGTACCACTCGCGCTTGGGGCTCGCTGGACGTCAGCGGTCTGGGCGCTGGAAGGCGCTGGCGCTTTCTGGATCGGCATGCGCCAAGGACGGTGGCTGCCGAGACTTTTCGGCGTGGTCCTTCAAGTCCTTGCGGCCATTTCCTATGTCGTAGGTGTAGGCCCCAATGAGACCGCAATTCCATTGGCGAACCCGGCCTTTATGGGAGCGATGTTAGTCGCGTTACCGGTTCTGCTCACGGCCTATTGGCTGCGAAGCGCTCTGCGCCATAGTGGATCAGCGCTTGCGACCAGTTATGCGCAAAGCGAAGCGAGTTTAGCAAAGCCTGCCTTCTTTCTTGGATTTGCGTTTTGGTGGTTGGCGTGGGGGATGGAAGTTCACCGCATGCTGCCAGCAAACATAGCAAATCAGGCAGCGGACTTTGTGTTCCCGTCCGATCTTTTGCTGATGCTAACGATGCTCGCTTACTTGTTAAGCGCATTAGGCTTTCAGATTCTTGGGCGGCGTATGCAATGGCAAGTTGCCATTTGGCCCAGTGCGGCAAGCCTAATTGCCTTGGGGATTTGCTTATTGGGCACCCTGAGTGCGGGCAGCCATATTCTATACACGCCCGATTGGCTCCTTTGGATTATCGCCATCGGACTCCACGGGTGGATGCTCTATGTGAATGATCATGACACCGTCGTGTCGCGTCCGATAATAACTGGCACCCATATTGGCGGCGTTTGGTTTGGCACATTGTTATTGGCCGATTGCATGGATTTTGCGATAGATAGCGGCAGACTTTGGGATACATCTTGGGCCGCAGTGGGCTTCCTAGCCACCTTAGTGGCCGTACTTATTGGTCTATCTTGGACGGCAACCCGCCGCATGAACCCAGACAGCCCCTCCCTCAAATGGCCGCTTGACCGACACAGCCATGCTTATGGTTGGCACGCCGCAGTGCCGATTGCGCTCTTCGTCACTGCAGGCACATTTGCGACTGCGCTCCTTGCCTCTGGCAACGCCGCTCCTTTGCCCTATGTGCCTTTGGTAAACCCTGTCGAGCTGACCGTGGCTTTGGCGCTCGCCGCTTTGATGTTGTGGCGTCACTATGTAATTGCAGCGCAACTAGGGTCCATTGAGGCAAAGTGGTTGGGCGGACGTGAAGCGCTGGCTGTGTTCGCCGTCATTGTCTTCATTGCGATCAACACCGCTTGGCTTCGTGTTACGCACCAGCTTCTGGGCGTTGAATGGTCAGGAAACGCCCTTTTTGAGAGTTTCTATGTCCAGACTGGTCTCGCCATTCTGTGGACGGTCCTTGCCCTGCCCTTGATGGTCCTCGCTCATCGCCGAAGCGACCGCCGCATGTGGCTCATTGGTGCCAGTTTGCTCGGATTGACGGTGGCAAAGCTGATGCTGGTGGATCTCAACAATTCGGGCGGGGGTGCCCGGATCATTGCCTTCATTGCCGTTGGCGTGCTGATGCTCATTGTCGGCTATCTGGCACCTTTGCCGCCACGGGTCAGGAATCCAGAAGTGGCACCAAAAGAAGACGCATCGCAAGAGGGTACCTCGTGATGACCAAGCATAAAAATTGGCTGATCGCCATCTCCGCAATTCTGTCGTGTGCGGCAGGGCCAGCCGGATCGGATAGCGACCAAGCATCCTTCCAATTGCGACTACCCCTCACGCCGGTTGGTGCAGCTCCGGTACAGCGCATTCGACTGCCTTTGGAAGTTCTAATCACCTCAAAGAGTGACGGACTGTCGGATATACGAGTTTTTGATGGTAATGGCCGAGTGGTCCCGATCGCCCGCATGCCTAATTTACCAAGTCCCATCCTCAACATCAACTTGCCCGCTATGCCGATCCTTGGTCCTCAAAAGGCACTTCGAGAACCCGACGTGACGCTGAAAATTGAAAGCGAAGGGCGTGTCCGAACGGTCGCTGTAGATGGCAAACCCGTCGCTGATGACGAAACAAGCGGGGTGATTGGCAGCCTGTTTGATACGCTTGGCCATAGCGGCGACATTAAGAAGCTAGTTTTGGACGCGAGCGTCCCTGAAGGTCAGCCAGTTACCTTTACGGTTGAAGCGAGTGAAGATCTGAAATCTTGGCGGTCTCTCGGTGAGGCGGTTGATTATCGTCCGCCAGGTGGCGCGGAAAAAGATCTAACCATTGCTGTCGCGGGTACCTTGCAAGGCGGCACAAAGTTGCGGGTTACATGGCGCAGCGACGCGCAATTGCTCACGCCAGTGATTGTCCGCCAAGCCATGATTTCTGCCTCGCGGGCTGCGCTGGAAACGGGGGCGATCAGAAGCATTTCCGCCACTGTGCCGCCACTACTCGACGCCTACAGCCTCGAGTTTGCAGTACCCTTTGCCGTACCAATTCAGACAATTGCCGTCGACGCCAAGGGTGGCGAAGGATTGGTGCCAATCCAAATTCTAGGCCGAAACGCTATGGAAGAGCCTTGGTCGCTACTAGGTCAAGGGCGGGCGGAAGCCAGTTCTAGCGCCATTTCATTACGCCAACGGCCGATCCGCATGATCCGGATCGAAGCAGACCGACGCGTCGGGGGTTTTGCTGCCGTACCTGCTGTTCGCTTTGGCATTGAGTCGCCAGAGATTGCGTTTGTGACAAGCGGCAAGCAACCCTTCACCTTGGCAGTCGGCCACCCGGATGCCGCCGACGTGTATTTACCCATCGGCGACATTGCGCGCGCCAATCCCAGCGCCATTCCCGAAGCCAGTATAATTGACGCAGCCATCGGCACTTTGACTTTGTCAGCCGTCAGCGCAGGCAGCGCGCCCAAGCAGACCATGGTCCTGTGGGCGATCCTGCTGGGCGTAACGGTACTTCTGGCAGGTATTGCATGGCAACTTTGGTCCAATAGGAACACGGAAGCGCAGACACCAGGCTAATTCCGAACGCGTGAGCTTTGGAGATACAAGTTCGACGTTAGCCAAGGCACAGCCTGCAGCAATGCGCTCCACGTGTTAGGGCACACTCCAACTATGGAATGCGCCTAGCTCAAGCACTACGGGAAGTTCATTAGTGGCGACCAAGTCACTCATTGAAGTGCCCGCAGTCTTCGGCTTCCTCAATGTCCGCTTCCGGGCTCAGTTGAGTTGCGCGTTAGTGACCTAGTTTAGTTCAAACCAGGCACGAAATTGCCATTGCCTCGCTTTGAGCCGGCCCTCCGCGTCTCGCTCAGCCAGCGCCTCTAAGAGCGCGCTGTTTCGGACAATTCTTTCAACTGCGTATTGGCGATGGCGAGTTTGGCGAAGCTCCAGCCGCCTTGGCTGGCGCGCAGTTCGCCCAATGCAGAGCTGGTACGCCGCAGCTCTGCTTCATTCAGCTTTGCCCAGCTTTCAACCACGGCCTTGGCCCAAGCCGCATTGGTGCCGGCTTGGCCCAGCTTGTGGGCATGGTCGCACACCGTGCCGGTCAAGCCTGCCTGCTCACCCATGAACTCTTCAATCAGGCGACGCGTTGCAACCCGATCCCAATGATCGGGGGTGGCGGTTTGCCCCGCAGCGGCGCGGATTTCGTCAAAGCCCACGGCTGCCCCTAAGGCGTGATAGAGGCGGGCGACCGCTTCAACCGGCAAGTTTTTCGTTGCAGCAATGTCGACAATATCGGTCGCAGAAGTCAAAGGCAGAAGCCCGGCGATGGACTTGGACAAGGCCTCTGGTGCCCCTGCCGCCTTCAGCGTCGTGCAGCGCGCTTCGATGCGGGCCTTTTCAAACGGCGAGACAACCTCGTAGATCATGCTGGCCAAGCTTTGAACGCCCGTGGCATAGGTTGCGACCAGATCGCCGACAGAGCGCAGCCCTGCCCCGTCTCCACGGCTGGCGCGACGGGCAAGCCAGAAGCTTTGCCGACGCAGGACGGTCAAAATCTCCATCATCAAGTCCAATTGGACGGAGGCAGGGACCTTCAAATCCAGCGCATTGACCGCATCAATCGCGTCATCCAGACCAAAGATGGACCGGGCGGCGGCAAAGGCGCGCACGATGGAGCCTGTATCGGCGACCGCACTTTCGCGCACGCGGTCCATAAAGGCCGCCCCACCGAGATCGACCATCTTGTTGGACAGCACGGTCGCAATGATTTCCCGGCGCAGGCGGTGATTGGCCATAGCGTCTTTGAACTGGCGACAACCCGGCGGGAAATAAGTCACCAACGTATCTTCAAACCACGGATCATCGGGTGCGTCTGAGGCGATCAGATCGTCAAACAGCGCCAACTTGCCATAGGCGGTTAACACCGAAAGCTCTGGCCGCGTCAGGCCGGTGCGATTGGCCCGACGGGTGCGGAATTCCTCTGTTGAGGGTAGGAATTCGACTTTGCGTGACAGGCGACCAGAGGCCTCCAACCGCTCCATAAAGCGCTCATGCGCGTCGAGGTCTTGGCGTGCCGTGGCTTCTTGCAGGCTGATGGCCAAGGTCTGGGCATAATTGTGCCGCAAGACATGAATGGCAACATCATCGGTCATTTCTGCCAACAGAATATCGCGGGCTTCAACGGTCATTCTGCCGGCGCGGACAAGGCCATTCAGCAGGATTTTGATATTGACCTCATGGTCAGAACTATCCACACCGGCCGAATTGTCGATGGCGTCCGTGTTGAGGCGAACGCCTGCTTGCGCCGCCTCGATGCGGCCGCGTTGGGTCAGACCCAGATTAGCGCCTTCGCCAATGACCTTACAGCGCAGGGCCTGACCATCGACGCGGATGATGTCATTGGCCTTATCGCCGACTTCGGCTTGGCTTTCGCCTTGGGCTTTCACATAAGTGCCAATGCCGCCAAACCACATCAGGTCGCATGGCGCCTTCAAGAGGGCATGCATAATGTCGGTGGGCGAAGCCTCTTGGCCTTCAAGACCAGTTAGCGCTTTGAGCTCAGCCGACAGCGGGATGGACTTGGCGCTGCGCGAGAACACACCACCGCCCGGCGAAATCAGGCTTGCATCATAATCGGCCCAGGACGAGCGCGGCAAAGCAAACATACGCGCCCGCTCTTCAAAGCTTTTGGCCAAGTCTGGATTGGGATCGATGAAGATGTCGCGGTGATCAAAGGCAGCAACCAGCCGGATCTGCTTAGACAACAACATACCATTGCCGAACACATCGCCCGACATGTCGCCCACCCCAATGACGGTGAAGGGTTGGGTCTGGGTGTCATGACCCATTTCCCGGAAGTGGCGCTTGACGGCTTCCCAACCACCGCGCGCGGTGATGCCCATCTTCTTATGGTCGTAGCCAACTGAACCGCCCGAAGCGAATGCGTCACCTAACCAATGGCCATAATCGGCGCTGATGCCATTGGCGATGTCGGAGAAGGTCGCGGTGCCCTTGTCGGCTGCGACCACTAGATAGGGGTCATCCTGATCCCAACGCACGACATGGCGCGGCGGCACAATGCCACCGTCGCCCGCAATATTGTCGGTCAGATCTAAAAGTCCGCGCAGGAAGGTTTTATAGGCCTCAATCGCAACAGCTTGGATTTCGTCGCGATTACCCCCGCGTGGCAGGGTTTTCGGGAAGAATGCACCTTTGGAGCCCACGGGCACAATGACGGCATTCTTAACTTGTTGGGCCTTCACCAGACCCAATACTTCCGTGCGGAAGTCATCACGGCGATCCGACCAACGCAGGCCACCGCGCGCGACCGGGCCAAAGCGCAAGTGCGCGCCTTCGACTTGGGGCGACCACACCCAGATTTCCCGGTACGGTTTGGGATCGGGCACTTCGTCAATCTCGCGCGTCGCGATCTTGAAGCTCATATAGGACTTATGTCCGCCAGCAGCGTCGGGCTGGTAGTAATTGGTGCGTTGGATGGCCATGACCAATTGCGCCAAGCGGCGCAGGACGCGGTCGGCGTCCAAGCTGGGCACGCCGTCGAGCATGGTGAGGATGGAGGCCATCTCCGCCTTAGCGGCGGTCTCGCGCGTCTTTTTCGCGCCAAAGTCTGGATCAAAGCGGATTTTGAACAGGTTCAAAATGGCGCGGGTAATTTCAGGATATTCGGCCACCGCCTGTTGCTGCACGGCTTCGGACGGATCGAGGCCAGTCTGACCGCGCCAACGGGCGAGCGCCCGCACGAGGGCTGCTTCCCGCCACGAGACGCCGAGCTTCAAGATCAGGCGGTTAAAGCCATCATTCTCAGCCCGGCCTGCCCAAATCGCAGACACCGCTTCCTCAAACGAACCTTCCACGACCGCGAAGTCGAGGGCGCGGCCGTTAGCCGTCCGCATGGAAACATCTTGCACCCAGACAAGTTCATCGCTGTCGTTCACAGTGCGCTTGATCTTGTGCGGGGTCTCGCTGACAACATAGAGACCCATGCTCTCAAAGATCGGCACGGCCGCCGATAGAGCCGTTGGATCGCCCATTTTATAGAGCTTGGCCCGCAACGCAGTTTCGTGGTCATCCTCACGGCGATAGGCGCGCACGCGCACATCTTCGCCTTGAACTTGCTCCAGCTCTTCAATGTCCCGCAGTGCTTCTGCGGCACTAAAGCCATCGCGATAGCCGGCGGGGAAGCCACCAATATAATGTTGGACGGCGCGCGTTTTGCCTTCGGCCAAGGCCTCAACACCATCTTCCCAAGTCCGAGTGATATCGGCGATACGGGCTTCAAGCGTCTCCACATCGGGATTGGCGTGCTGGTTGGCGGTAACGCCAATCACATAATGGACGCGCGCCAAAGGGGCGTCACCAAATAAGGGATAGAAGGCAGAGAGCCGACCGCCATAGGCCTCGGCTAGGGCGGTACCAATCTTGGCACGCACATCAGAATTGTAACGGTCACGCGGCACAAAGACGAGGATCGACATAAAGCGATCAAAGCGGTCGCGACGCACAAACACTTTCGTGCGTGGTCGGTCCATCAGATGCTGAACGCCCAAAGCAATCCGTGTCAGGTCTTCTTCTTCAATCTGGAACAATTCGTCGCGGGGATAATTCTCCACGATATTGCGCAGACGCTTGTCATTATGGCTGCCGGGGACGAGGCCCGCCCGCGAGATCACCCGCTCAGTCTTGCCGCGCAGCAAGGGCACATCGCGCACCATCTGGTCATAGGCTTCGGCAGTGAACAGGCCGACAAAGCGGTCTTCGCCCAAGACCTCTCCGTTTTCGCCAAAGCGCTTCACACCAATATAATCCATCACCGTGCGGCGATGCACGCGGGAGCGCAGATTGGACTTCGCCACAATAATGGGCTGGGGTTCTTCGATATAGGCGCGGACGGCGTCACTTAGCACAGAAGGCTCATTCAAGCGGCGCAGAACCATGCGCAACGGATCGCGCAAAATACCTAAATTCAGATCTTCGCGAATATCGGGCTCGTCCTTGATCCACGCGCCATTCTTGTCGCGGGGATAATCATAAGAGCGCACACCAAAGAAAACGAAATGATCGGCAGCCAGCCACTTTAGGAAGGCGATAGATTCAGCAATCTCATCCGCTGTGGCCTTGGTGTTGGCCACTGCCAATTCCTTGATCGCATTATTCATCCGGCTCTTCATGGCCTGATAATCAGAAACTGACAGGCGCACATCCTGCAAGGTCTCGCGCACGCCCATCAAAATCGCATCGCGCTTGGAAGGCGGCGTGGGTGGCAAGTGAACTTGGATGAAGGATTCGGTTAGCGGCACCCCGCCAGGTTGACGCATGCCATCGGGGTCACGGCTAGAGGAGACAATCGGATGGAACATGGCGCGCACTTCCACGCCTTGCGCGCCGATTTCACCCATGACGCTGTCGACCAGAAACGGCATATCCGGACCGCAAATTTCGAGAATATCGCGACCAAGCGACTGGCCCTGCGCGCCCTTGGCTTCAATCAGGCGAATTTCTTGGGCGTCTGCCCGCTTGTGTGACGTCCAGCGCCAAAACCCATTGGCGAGTGCGGCAAGATCCGCGGAGGTCAGGCCCTGCACATCATCTTCAGTAGCGTCTTGGGCTATCTGGGTGAGAAAAGATTCGGCGGCCGCTTCGAGATGGTCGCCTGACTTAAAGCTTGGAAAAGCCAGAGCCGCTGAAATCAGATCATCTGGTGAGATCCGCCGATCCGTTGCGTCTACCGACATCGCTATCCTCCCGTGCCTGTCCCGCAGGCTATACTTTACGTCCCGCTCATAACCCGAACCGGGCTCGGCAGGTTTTTAGGCCAGGTTCAGCCTAGTTTAAACCTTATCATCGCTGGAAGTTGTGGTTTCTTCCTTAACGTCACCCTGATTGGATACAGCAGCACTCGATGCAGGTGGGTCGTCCGCATCGACACTCGTGTCGGGGTTGCCATTGTTGGACAGCATCACTGCGATCCAGCGTGTGGATGGGAATTGCGCCAGCACAATCATCAACATCACGGTCATGGGAACAGCCAGGAAAGCGCCAGGACCGCCCCAAAGCTTGCCCCAGAACACCAAGGACAAAAACACCACCAAGACTGAGATGTTGAGACTGTCGCCCGTCATGCGCGGCTGGATGATATTACCAACGACGAAGCCGATCCCTTGCGTACCAGCCAGAATGACCAAGGCAGGCACAGGGCTTGTGAATTGAACCAGCGCAAAGAGGGCTGGCAGCAGACTGCCTGCGGCACCACCCACCACGGGAATATAGCTCAATACAAAGATGATGGCGGCCCAGAACAGGCCATTCTCAAGCCCGACCACAGCAAACAAGGCCCAGCTTGCAACCGCAATCATCAGACCGGTAATCGTCTGCACCCACAAATATTGTTCCATCGAGCGGGCAATAGCTTTACCGATTTTGGCCGCCCGACCACGCTCTTTCTCGTCCTGAAAGATTTGTTCTAGCTTAGCTGGCATGCTGGCTTGGGCTGCGAACAAGCAGGCGACATAAATGATGACGAACAGGGCTTGGCCACCAAAGCTTTGTAAGGCATCGGCAACCCCGCGCAGGATCGCGCCCGGATTGAGGTTGGCGAATAACTGTCCAACCGTTGGCGGTGCGGCAGACATATTCGCGAGATCATAGCCTTGGCGGATCAACTCATCCAAACGGACTTGATAGGCCCCAAGTGAGCGCGAAAAGACCGCTGCATATTCAATAACGAAGCCGACAATGGCGGCAAGACTGATGAAGACAATCAGAATGGCCACTGGCACCGCGGCTGCGCGCGGTAGAAAGCTAACCCGCTTGCTCAGCGATTGCGCGAAGGCATCAATCGTAAGCCACAGGAAGATTGCCAGTGCCAAGGGCGTCAGGAGGTCAGCAAACCAATAAAGGCCCGCAATGATCGCCGCGGCTGCTACCAGCATCCGCGACGCGCTCGATGGGGAGTCAGTTTTCGTCATGGGTGCAAAAAGAACTGCATCGCACCCAAGGTCAACCCTATTTGCTCGGGTTCACTTTCGGCTCCGTGCCCACTTGCGTGTAATGCACCTTGGCCTGTTGAACCACATAGGCACGGATGTCCTCCATCTCCTTTTGGTTCAGCCAAGAGCTAAAGGACACCATCCCACGGCTGGCATTGGCCCCATCCCAGACGATGGACTTCCAGGTCGCCGCATCTTGGATGGCAGGGGAATAGCGCAAGTCGGGCAAGAGGCCGCCGGTGGCACTATGGCCGTGGCAGACTTGGCAGTGGCGCATGAAGATATCAAAGCCGGCCTTGGGATCGCCAGCCACCGTCGTGGTGGAGAGATCGAGGGCGACTTTTTCGGGCATCTCATATTTCGCTGCTGTCGCCGTGCCGCCCAGTTTAAACACCATCAAGCGGCCCTTCAGGCTGATGGGTCGATCCGGTGCTGCCAAGGGGGCCACGATAATCGCCCCACCATAGCCGACCATCACTGCCACATATTGCTCCCCATCGATGCGATAACTCATGGGTGGGGCAATGATGCCGTTCTGGGTTTCATAAGACCAAACTTGCTTGCCCGTGGCCGCATCAAAGGCTTCCAAGAAGCCTTCCGAAGTGCCTTGGAAGACAAGGCCGCCCGCTGTGGCGAGAATACCGGAGTTCCAAGGGAATTTGCGCGGTGCCATCCAGCGCGCTTTGCCCGCAACTGGGTCCCATGCCACCAACATGCCCGTCAGCATCGCGCGCAGACCTTTGCGCTGGCCTTCATCGTCGGGCAGCGCCGCCAAGCTCATATTGACGCCGGTGTTCCAAGCCCCCGCCACTTGCTTATAAGGGCCGACCTGATCGCCAGAGGCGGCAGGCACCAGCATGGCTGGCACATAGACGAGGTTTTCCTTCGGGCTCATCGCCATCGGATGCCAATTGTGCACCCCAAACGGGGCCGGGAACACCAAAGCTGGCGCCTTGGCATAACGGGCCGCCGGGTTCTCATTGGGACGACCCGTCTTCAAATCAACCGAATGGGCCCAAGGGATCGGCATGCCCGCAGGCACATCGGCTTCTTTGGGCATAGGGAACAAGGAATTGGCCGACAAAAGCTCACCCGTCGCGCGATCAATTACATAGAAGAAGCCGTTTTTGGGTGCCTGCATGATGACTTTGCGCGGCTTGCCGCCAATCGGCAGCTCAGCCAGCATCAAATGCTGGGTCGCCGTGAAATCCCACGAATCCCCCGGCGTGGTTTGATAATGCCAGACATATTCGCCCGTATCGGGCTTTACTGCGACGATGGAGGAGACAAACAAATTGTCGCCCTTGCCGCCGGAACGGATTTTATGGTTCCAGGGCGAGCCGTTGCCGACACCGAAATAGAGCAGGTCTAGATCGGGATCATAGGCCATGGCGTCCCAAACGGTGCCGCCACCGCCAGACTCTTTCCACGCGCCATCGCTCCAAGTGGCATCGGCCTTTTCCTTCAGGATTTTGTCTGATACCGCGCCATCAGCCTCACCCTTGGGATTGGGTGTGGTGTAGAAGCGCCAAGCCATCTCGCCAGTCTCAACATCATAGGCGCTGAGATAGCCGCGCACGCCATATTCGGCACCGCCATTGCCGATCAGGACTTTGCCCTTCACCACGCGCGGCGCGCCGGTGATCGTATAGGACTTGCCCTGATCCACGGTGACCTTAGACCAAATTTCCTTGCCATTGCGGGCATCGAGCGCGATCAGGCGACCGTCGAGCGAGCCGACAAAGACCTTGCCGCCCCAAACCGCAACACCGCGATTGACCACGTCGCAACAGGCCTTATGCGCTGTTTCGCCTGGAACCTTGGGGTCATAGGCCCACAAGAGATTGCCGGTCTTGCCGTCAAAGGCAGACACTTTCGACCAAGATGTGGTGGTATAAATGACGCCGTCAACGACAATGGGCGTGGCTTCATGGCCGCGATCTGTATCGAACTCGTAGCTCCAGGCAAGGCCAAGCTTTGAGACATTGGTCAGATTGATTTGGTCAAGTGGGCTAAAGCGCTGCTCGTCATAGGTGCGGCCATAGCTCATCCAATTGTCGCCATCGGCCCCGGCGGCTGTCAGACGTGCGGCATCGACCTTCGCAGCTGGACTATTGGACGTATCGGGTGCGCAGCCACTGGCCAGCAATCCCACGAGCAACGCACTGGTTGCAACGAGCCTTTTGATCATCATATCCTCCCTGACCGGTGGAACGCCTGTGGCGCGTCCATCTCTATGTCATATGACAAGACAGTATCGGCTTTGCTGATTTGGGCAATAGGTTGGCGTACAAGCCCAGCTTTAAATGGCAGGGTCTGGCGCAACTTGGATCAGACGCCCATCCTTGTCGGCCACGGCGCGATAGAAGCACGACTGAAAGCCGACATGGCAACATCCACCGTCGCCATCGACCTTTACTTTCATCACCACCGCATCTTGATCACAGTCGATGCGCAATTCCTGCACCTGTTGAAGCTGGCCCGAGGTCTCGCCCTTCTTCCACAAGCTTTGGCGCGAGCGGGACCAGTAATGCGCAACCCCCGTCTCCAAAGTCAAAGACAACGCCTCTGCATTCATCCACGCAAGCATCAGGACCTCACCGGTCTCTGCCGATTGCGCGACAGCCGGGATCAGGCCGTCAGTATCAAAGCGCGGCATCAAGGTGAGACCGCGCTCCAACATGCTAGGTGAAGTGGCTTGTTGAAAATGCGCGGAATTGGCCACAGCTCTACCTTTTACTGGGTTGCGGCCAAGCTAATCGGCTCCGCCTCGATAACACTGACAAAGGGTCAAACAAAAACGCCGGACCCGCAAGGGCCCGGCGCATTTATACACCAAATCCTGGAGGGGGGGATTTAGTTGTAACCTGCCAAACGCAGGAAGCGGTCTTTCAATTCACGGTCCGTCTTGAAGACGCCGGTGAATTGGGTGGTTATGGTTGCCACATTGGGGTGGTGTACCCCACGCGTGGTCATGCACTGGTGCTTGGCATCCAACAGAACGGCGACACCGGCCGGACGCAGCGCATCGGTGATGCAGTCTGCAATCTGGGCGGTCATGGTTTCTTGGGTTTGCAAGCGCTTGCCGAAGATTTCAACGACGCGGGCAATCTTTGAGATGCCAACAACGCGGTTGGTTGGCATGTAAGCAATATGCGCCCGGCCCAAGATTGGCACCATGTGGTGCTCACAATGGCTTTCAAGGTCGATGTCACGCAGCATGACGATATCATCATAGCCTTGGACGTCTTCGAACGTGCGGCTCAATTCTGCGGCTGGATCCATTTCGTAGCCAGCAAAGAATTCGCGGTAGGCTTCCACCACACGCTTTGGCGTGTCGATAAGCCCTTCCCGGTCTGGGTTATCGCCAGCCCAGCGCAGCAAGGTGCGCACAGCAGCCATCGCTTCGTCGCGGCTTGGTCGGTCTGTTTGTGCAACCTCAGAGATGAGGCGCGGATCTGTAATCGCGTCCATGAGCTTCTGCCCCTTTCAAAGGGGTCGGAGGTCGAGCCGGAAAACCGGTCTTAACGCCCGCCCTGATTTTAATTCATGCGTCTACACATGTAGGCGCACCGTTTATGCCGTCTTCGCGTCAGCATCATTTCAGTCTAAGGGACTGGAGCAATATCAAACACTCAAACCACTGAAGAGTCTACGTTGGCTCTTCGTCTTGGATCACATGATGCGTGAAATAGAACTGTTCAATACCCTGCAACGTGAAAAAGTGCGCTTTGTGCCGCAAGACCCAGACCGCGTCACGCTCTATGTTTGCGGGCCGACTGTCTATAATTTCGCGCATATTGGTAATGGTCGCCCGGCCGTTGTGTTCGACACCCTCTTCCGGCTTTTGCGCGCCATTTATGGCGAAAACCATGTGATTTACGCCCGAAACATCACCGACGTTGACGACAAGATCAATGCAGCGGCGTTGGAACAAGGCGTAGATATCAGCCAGATTACAGAGAAGTTCACCGCGATTTATCGCGCAGATATGGCCTCACTGGGAACATTGTCACCGACTTTGGAACCCAAAGTCACAACCCACATGGATGGCATTATTTCTTTGGTTGGCCGCCTGCTAGATAAGGGTCATGCCTATACCACGCCAGATGGTGTCTATTTCCATGTGCCGTCTATGCCGACCTATGGGCAGCTGTCGAACCGCAATTTGGAAGACAATGAAGCCGGTGCCCGCATCAGTGTTGATGGCAATAAACGCGACCCGGCTGACTTTGCCTTGTGGAAGGCTGCAAAGCCTGGTGAGCCTGCATGGGATGCCCCCTTTGGTTCCGGTCGCCCCGGCTGGCATATCGAATGCTCGGCCATGATTGAGACCAATCTGGGCCTGACGATCGACATTCATGGCGGCGGTCATGATCTGATCTTCCCGCATCATGAAAACGAGATTGCCCAATCCGTCTGCGCTCATGACGGCACACCTTTGGCCACCATCTGGATGCACAATGGCTTTCTGACCATGAATTCCGACAAGATGTCGAAGTCGCTCGGCAATGTGGAATTGGTGCACCAATTGGTAGAGCGCTGGCCCGGCGAAGCGCTGCGGCTCGCCCTACTCTCAGCCCATTATCGCGCGCCTTTGGATTGGACCGACGAATTGATCCTGCAGTCCATGAAGACGCTGGATCGTCTCTATCGTGCTTTGGACGGGGTTTGGAACGAGCGGGTGGAGCCAGTCTTGCCCGAAGGGATTTTGGCCGCGCTGTGCGACGACCTCAATACGCCTAAGGCCCTCGCAGAACTCTCCATGTTGGCACGCAAGGCCAATAAGGCTGAGACCTTCGAGGACCGCAAACGCGCGAAGGCTGAATTATTGGGAGCAGGCCTGTTGCTAGGCATTTTGGGGCAAGAGCCGCAGGCTTGGTTGTCGCGCGCTGGCACGGCAGTTGAGGACGATGTCACGGCCGAGATCGAAGCGATGGTGCAGGCCCGCTTTGAAGCCCGAGCGAACCGCAATTGGGCTGAAGCTGACCGCCTGCGCGCAGAGCTAGCTGCTCGTGGGGTTGAAGTGACCGACGGCAAGGACGGCGCGAGCTGGCGGTTTATCTCGTGACCGCACGGGGCAAACCTCTTGTGCTGGGACTGATGCTGGGGATTGGTCTAGCAGGGTTGGTGGGCTGCAGGCCCGCCAAAGAGGCATCGGCAACGGCAGAGGCCCAAGTGGAAGCAAGGCCCGATGCGACCGCAACGGCGGATGTGGACAGACGCGCGACCTTGGCCTTGAAGCAGGATTTGGTGACGCGCTTTCCCCAAAACAGCCCGACCGCCAAAGTCGAAGCGGGTCTCATCAAGGATGGCTATAGCTGTGGCCCCAATCCGATGAAAGCCGACGAACGGGCCTGCCTAAAGGCCGTTCGCAAAGGGGCGTGTGAGGAAAACACGATCGTTCGCAGCAAACCCTATCTGCCCGAAAAAGCCCAGTTCATCCGCATTTGCGAGATTGCGAAATAGGCCTGTCTCTAGACTTGCATGGTCAGGTAAGCTTTTCCCGTCAGAGCCAAGAGTGCGCCAAGCGTCAAGGTTGCGCGCAAGGGCCGGTACCACAGCGGCCAGCGTCGTGTGCTGCCACCCGTCGACACAAAGTCCCAAACCCACATCAGGATGAAACCACCTGCCAGCATGCCGAGGCCAACAAGCGGCGCAACATATTGCGTGACGATCGCCAAAGCTGCGATAAGCGAGGGTAGGACGGCTGCTGACAAGGTCAAAAAGCCAGGCGCTTCTGGCCGCGCCCCAATTTCAAAGCCCCAGCGAGCACCGCCCAAAAACGATAAAATCACGCCAGAATAGGCAAAAAACAGGGTGGTAGACACCCCGTCATAAGGCGATGCCGCTAAGACGCTGCCAGCCAATGTGCCGAAAAATGGCACGAGCCCTAAGACGCCAAGGATCCAAGGGGCTTTCGGGGCAACATCTCGACGGCGCATGCTTGTCTCCTTGCGCCATCACA
>NZ_JBMLTR010000131.1:0-1126 GCF_049239865.1 Aquidulcibacter sp. | reverse complement strand
ATCAACTGAAAAGTATTCCGGCACTGAACAATCTCAAGTACCCAAAATGAACGATATATCACAAACCTAAGGCGCGAGCAGTTGCTACGGTTAAATTACCTTGCCCAGGAAGACCATTAGCCTGCTGGAAAGCCGCCAATGCCTGTTTGGTCTTCGAGCCGATCACGCCATCGATGGGACCGTTATAGAGTTTTCTGGCAGCCAAGGCACGCTGAACGGCTTGGATAGAGTGCTTGCCCTCTGCCGTATCGACGCACACAACTGGCACCCACTCATATCGCTCCGGTGTCACTTCGATCTGGCGCTGCATGGTGCCGGTGCGAGGCTCTACTTTGGTGCGAACTTCGCGCGCTGGCTCCACCAAGGTTTGGACCCGGATATCACGGGTATCCGCCTTGACATATTCTTCACGGACCGAGGGCGGCGTGACAAGAATGCGTCGTTCGATGGTTTCTTCAATTGCCCTAACACTCTCGCGGGAGACTTGAGCCGGCGTGATTTGGACCTCGCGCTGGATCACTGCAGTCTTAGCTGGCTCTTCAACCAAGCAGAAAACTTCGCCCGTGGCCGCATCAATGCGACGCACTTCTGAGCCCTTGCTACCGGGACGCCAAACCAGTCGTGGCTCGCGGATCACCACTGTTACGGGACGGGTTCCAATCACGGCCGGGGAAGCACGCAAGCGCTCATGGGCAGGACGAACAACGATCTTCTGCTGTTCTGTCCGGAAGGTCGGGGGGGTTACGACGTAATTCTTGTAGGCGTCGCTTACTTGAAATCTCTTAACTTCGGTCTTGAATACAGGTTCACTCACCTGCACGCTTTCATGCGCATCGCGGATAATCACAGGTACTGTTTCAGTGCGATAGGTCGCCGCGACCAGCACGCGTGCATAGCATTGACCGGGCTTAGCTTGCGCCGGCATTTGCAAATCGAGCGGCTGTTGTGCCGATGCAAGCGCGGGGACCAGCAAACTTGCCGATAAAGACCAAATGGCGATGCGATTCATAGATGCGACCTTACAAACGTGAATTGGTGCGATTATGCAGATATTCAACACATGGTTACCATAAGCAGAAAGTCATCTTGAACTTATAAAGTCAATAAAAATCATGTATATACATGA
>NZ_JBMLTR010000130.1:0-4924 GCF_049239865.1 Aquidulcibacter sp. | reverse complement strand
ACACCCACCCTTGGTCTCGATTTCGGGACGACCAATAGCGTTGCGACCTTGCCCGATGGGCAAGGCCAAAGCCGTGCGATTCATTTCGCGCATGACAATGACTTGGTCCAAGCCTGTCGGTCGGTCTTGTGCTTTTGGCATGAGGAAGATGACCATCGCGCCAAGGCGATGATGGAGGTCGGCCCTTGGGCGATTGACCGGTTCTTGGAACTGGGCGGGGATTGCCGTTTTATCCAATCTTTCAAGACCTTTGCGGCAAGTCCTTTGTTCACCAGCACCGTCATCCAGAATAAGGCGTGGAAGTTTGAAGATTTGCTTGCTGCCTTCCTGCGCCGCTTGAGTGAGCGCGCCAATCAACCCTTCCCCAAGCGCGTCCTGGTGGGCCGCCCCGTGCGCTTTGCCGGCAGAGGCTCGGACGAAGAACTTGCCCGCACGCGCTATCAAGCCGCGCTGACCAAAGCAGGCTTTGAAGACATCGCCCATGTCTATGAACCCGTGGCGGCTGCCTTCTTCTTCGCCCAGCGCCTGACGCAGGATGCGACCATCTTGGTGGCGGACTTTGGCGGCGGTACCAGCGACTTTTCCATCATCCGCTTCCGACGCGGAGAGAAGACGCGCTCTGCCGAAGCATTAGCCCATCGCGGTGTGGGCATTGCGGGCGATAGTTTCGACCAGCGCATCATTGACCATTTGGTCTCGCCGCTGTTTGGCAAAGGCTCCCACTATGCCAGCGACGGCAAAGTCTTGCCGGTGCCACTGGCCTATTATGGGCGGTTCTCGCAGTGGAACCAATTGTCGATCATGCGCCATACGCGCGACTATCAGGACTTACAAAAGCTCGCCAAACAGGCCCTGCAGCCGGAAAAAATCCAAGCCTTTCTGGACTTCCTCGATGCGGAGGCCAGCTATCACCTGTATCGATCCATCGCGGCGGTCAAAACCACTTTGAGCCAAGCTGAAGAAACAACGTTCCGCCTATCCTTTGGCGGACAGGACATGGTCAAATCCTTGACGCGGGCGGACTTTGAAACTTGGATCGGCGAAGACTTGGCCCAGATCGACACCTGCGTGACCGACGCGCTTGTCGCTGCCGGCCTCGATGAAGGCGGCATTGATCGGGTATTTTTGACGGGCGGCTCCAGCTTTGTGCCCGCCGTCAAAGCCCAATTTGAGACCCGCTTTGGCGCTCAAAAGGTGGAGACAGGCGACCAATTCGTCTCAATCGCCCACGGCCTGTCTCTGATCGCCCAAGAAGATGACCCAAGCCCTTGGTTGGCTTGAGGGGTCTTGTTTAGCCCAATTCCACCATGATTTCGTCGGCGGCGACCGCAGCCCCTGCCCCCACATGGACCTTCGTCACTTTGCCATCGCGCTCGGCCCGAATGATGTTTTGCATCTTCATGGCTTCAACAATCGCAATGGCTTCGCCCGACTTAATCTCTTGACCTTCCACCACTTCGATGGAGACCACGAGGCCGGGCATGGGCGAGATGATCATGCGCGACGTATCGGCCGCGACCTTTTCAGGCAATTTAGCGTGGAGTTCAGCGTCACGCGGCGTGGCGACGATGACCACGGCTTTGGCACCGCGATATTGGAACTCATAGCCTTGCGTGCGGTCTCTGAACTTAACGGCAAAGCCCTCATTCGCAAACACGCCAGCCGCATGGGCGACGCCGGTGATCAAGCGGTCACCGGGCTTAAAGCCACTGGTGATGTCGATCGTGTCGCCACTCTCAAAGCGAATATGGGCACCACCGTCGGTGATCTCAACATGGAGGGGGTGATACGTGCCCTCGATGCGGACAACCCAGTCTGAGCGGATCGGTTTATGTGGCGTCATGCGGCCACTGATTTGCGCGTCACGTTCCAGCTTGCGCATATGAACCAAAGCGCCAACACCTGCCATCAAGCGCAAAATCTTGTCGGTTAAGGGCGCGCCCTTAAAGCCTTCGGGGAATTCGTCTTTGATGTAAGCGGTGGTGATATCGCCAGAGCGGAAGCGCGCTTCTTCCATCACGGCAGCCAAGAACGGGATATTGTCTTGAATGCCTTCAATGGCAAAGGTATCCAGCGCCGCAGCTTGGGCATCAATCGCGGCCAAACGGGTGGGTGCCCAAGTCACGAGCTTGGAGATCATCGGGTCGTAGAACATCGAGATCTCGTCACCCTCGCGCACGCCAGCATCATTGCGCACTTTATGGCTACCGAAATCGCCTTCAACCGGGGGCAAATAGCGCTTCAGACGACCAATGGAGGGCAAGAAGTTCCGATATGGGTCTTCGGCATAAATCCGGCTCTCAATCGCCCAGCCATTAATCGACAGGTCTGATTGCTGGAAGGACAAAGCCTCGCCCGAGGCCACGCGCAACATTTGTTCGACCAAGTCGAGGCCTGTGATGGCTTCTGAAACCGGGTGTTCCACCTGCAGGCGTGTATTCATTTCGAGGAAGTAGAAGCTCTTATCCTTGCCAGAGGCCACAAATTCCACCGTGCCAGCACTATCATAGCCCACAGCTTTAGAGAGCGCGACGGCTTGTGCACCCATGGCTGCCCGGGTTGCTTCGTCCAAGAGCGGGCTTGGCGCCTCTTCGATGACTTTTTGGTTGCGGCGCTGGATGGAGCACTCGCGCTCAAACAAATGCACGACATTGCCATGCTTGTCGCCCAGCACTTGAATTTCGATATGGCGCGGGGCCAGAATGAACTTCTCGATAAAGATGCGGTCATCGCCAAAGGCGTTTTTGGCTTCGGCGCGCACGGCGGGGAAGCCTTCTTCAACATCCTTGCGGTCATAGGCAACGCGGATACCCTTGCCACCACCGCCAGCCGACGCCTTGATCATAACGGGATAGCCAATCTCTTCCGAGATGGTGACCGCATGCGCAGTATCGGCAATCTCGCCAATGTGGCCGGGCACGCAGGAAACGCCTGCTGCAGCTGCCGTCTTCTTACTTTCAATCTTGTCGCCCATGGCGTGGATGGCGTGTGGGTTCGGGCCGATGAAAACGATCCCCTCATCCGCACAGCGTTGGGCAAACTCTACCTTTTCCGACAAGAAGCCAAAGCCTGGGTGGACGGCCTGTGCGCCAGTTTCTTTGACGGCGGCAATAATCTTATCGATGACCAGATAGGATTCAGAGGCTGGTGCGGGGCCGATAAAGACCTTTTCGTCAGCCATCTCAACGGCCATGGAATCGCGGTCGGCTTCAGAAAACACGATGACGGTTTTCACGCCCATGCGCCGACAGGTCTTGATGATGCGGACGGCGACTTCGCCGCGATTGGCAATCAGAATCTTATCAAACATGTTGGTCCGTGTGCCCCTAGAGCTGTCAGTCGTATTGCCGACCTTATTATGTCGGGAACTGGTTAGAGGGCAATTGCGCGCGATGCAACTTTGCAGGGTCTGGCGAGGTGCAAGAAATCGAAAATGTCAGCTTGACCTGACATATTGTCGATGTTAGGTATACCTGACATTCAGGAGGCGCACGCCATGGAACAAACACCTCAAGCCAAGACCTATATCTTCCGGACCATGCTGTTCATGGCCGTCTATGTGCTGATTAATGCCGGCGCGATTGCGGGTCTCATGGATGGCTTGGCCACCCCTGCCCGTTGGGTTTTGGCCGCTTTGGTCAGCCTGCCGATTGCCGGCCAAATTTGGGCGACGTTGGTGATGATCCGCGACAGTGACGAGTTTATCGGAGCCTTTTTGGCGCGACAATTCATTCTGGCTTCGGGTGTCGCCATGGCCCTCTTCTCCGCTTGGGGCTTTGCCGAGAGCTATGCCGGGGCCAGCCATGTGCCGAGCTGGATGATCTATCCCTTATTCTGGGCGTGCTTTGCCCTTGTGGCCCCTTTTGCACGCAAGGTGACAAAATGATCAATAACGTCCGCGCCTTACGAAGTGCCAAGAGCCTGACCCAAGCCGATCTGGGTCAGGCTTTAGGGGTCTCGCGGCAGGCTATCATCGCGATTGAGGCCGACCAGCACGACCCGTCGCTGGATTTGGCGTTTAAAATGGCAGCGCTCTTTGAGACTGAAGTTGAGGCGATCTTCGTGAACCCGCATCGGCGCGCTTGATCGCCTAACGGTCACTCCACCTTATGGTCGAGCCATTCATGCTCTAGGGCGCGCAGGCGACCGATCACCGTGATCAGAAATGCGGTCGACCAGCCGAGCAGGATCACACCATTGGCCGCCTCAATGGCGCCTACCAAGCGCCAATCGCGCGGCAGGATCACGTCGCCATAGCCAAGCGAAACAAAGGTGACGGTCGAAAAATAAAGCGCGGTTTCAAAGTCATGAAAGGCGTGCAAACCAAAGTGATAGACGACGGCATAGAGCCATATCTCAATCGTATGTACGGCGAACAAGCCAAACACGACAAACAAGATCGCTAAGACTCGCAGCGAAAAATGCGGTGCATGCGCATCCGCCAAGGGCTGCCTCTGTCGGATCATGGCCATTAAAGCGGCGAGACCGATAAAGTGGATCGTCACCGTTGCGGCCACCATGACGGACGAAATCGCCAGTGTGTCCCAAATGTCTGTTACAAAATTGAGCACACCCAAGTTCAGCTCTCCATCTGGTACAAGGCAACCAGTCTGACAGTCATAGGATGTTGCGATGCCGCCGTCACGTCTTTGTCGCGCGACGTTCGGTCACAGTTGGGGCGGGGGAATCAAATAGGACCAAAAGCAGAGCACCCCTCTCCCCCATTTGGGGGCGAGGGGAGACCGCAGAGTCCAAGGCAGCAGCCCACTCACCCCCCGCGCTTTTGGAACAGCCAGCCCTTGGTCAAAAACGCTTGCGCGCCTTCGATATAGTCAAAGCCCTCTGCCGCAAACAAGGCTTTCAAATCGGTCGCAAGATAAGAGGTGAAAAATGGCTCATGAAAGCCGACGGGGAACGCATCCAA
>NZ_JBMLTR010000129.1:0-2399 GCF_049239865.1 Aquidulcibacter sp. | reverse complement strand
GACTTCAATTGCTGGGGTCAATTGCCACTCGTCAACGGGCCTGAATTCAACGATTATATGAAGGAATGCCGCAAGTTCGGCAAAGCCATCTGGAATGTCACCGATAAGCGCGACGTCGATATCGTGTTTGAACATCCAGGCGAAAGCACTTTCCCGGTCTCGGTCTTCGTTACTAAGCGCGGTGGCATGGTTGTGATCTGTGCGGGCACGACGGGCTTTAATCTGACCATGGATGCCCGCTTCTTGTGGATGCGGCAAAAGCGCGTGCAAGGCAGCCACTTTGCCAATTTGCAACAGGCGAGTGCGGCCAACCAATTGGTGATTGAGCGCCGTATCGACCCTTGCATGTCGGAAGTGTTTGAGTGGGCCGATATCCCATTGGCGCATGAGAAAATGCTGGATAACCTCCACTTGCCCGGCAATATGGCAGTGCTGGTCTGCGCGCCAAAGCCCGGCCTGCGCACCTTTGAGGATGTGTTGGAAGCCAGCGAATCCGTGCCCGGCTAAGTCCCGCGCGGGCGAGGCTTGCCGAAAGCCAAATGCAGGATACGATCTCTCTCAAATAATGATTTGGGAGAGACTTCGCTATGACCGTCCACATACCCGCGAGCCAGTTCACGCGCTTTGAAGTCCGCCCTTTGACGCCCACCATTGGCGCGGAATTGCTGGGTCTTGATCTAAGCCAAGACTTAGATGACGCCATGATTGCCGACATTCGTGCCGCCCTTCTGACCCATAAGGTTGTCTTCTTCCGCGACCAAAACATCGACCGCGCCCAACATTTGGCCTTTGCTAGAAGGTTTGGCCCACTCGAAATTCACCCAGCCACCCCGCGAGATCAACCGGACCCAGAGGTCCTGCGCATTGCCCATGGCCCCAATTCGCGCGGGGTTGAGAATAATTGGCATTCCGATGTGACTTGGCGGGCAGAGCCGTCGCTGGGCTCCATCTTGCGCGCGATCGAATTGCCCGAAGTCGGCGGCGACACCCTTTTTTCCGACATGTATGCAGCCTATGACGCGCTGAGCCCTGCGATGCAGGCCTTTGTCTGCACGCTGGAAGCCGAGCACGATATTGCGCGGGTCTTTGCCAAGAGACTTAATCAAGACATTGAAAAGCTTCACGAGAAATTTCCTGTTCAAACCCATCCTGTTGTTCGAACCCACCCGGAGACAGGTCGGCGTGGGCTTTATGTCAACACGGGCTTCACCACCCGCATTCTGGGACTCTCCAAGAAGGAGAGCGATTGGCTGCTCGACCATTTGTACAGCCTCGCTGCGGTGCCAGAGCGTGTTTGCCGCTTCCGCTGGGCACCGGGCTCGCTGGCCTTTTGGGACAATCGCGCTTGCCAACATTATGCGGCATCGGACTATTTCCCAGCCGTGCGCATTATGGAGCGGGTGACCATTGCGGGGGATAGACCTTATTTTGATCCGTCACGGGGATGATAGACCGACCACAATGATGCACGTCGATTTTTGTTTAGCCACCTATGGGACGCTGGCCCCCGGCAAGCCCAATCACCACCGCCTCGCCCATCTGGGTGGAACATGGACGACCGGAACCCTGCGTGGACATTTGGTTGAAACGGGCTGGGGCGCAGCTTTGGGCTTTCCAGCCCTCAAGCTTGATCCCGCGGGTGATCTGATTGAAGTCCATCTCCTGATCTGCGAGCAATTGCCGCAGCATTGGGAATGGCTCGACGCCTTTGAAGGGGCCGAATATCGCCGCAGCGAAGTGCGTGTCGAAACGGCAGATGGCCCCGTCCTTGCTTGGATCTATCTGGCCGCGCAGGCCTAAGGCATCATCAGCAGTCGTGCGGCGTCATAGATCGCCCATAGTCCCAAAGGCACCAGCAAGACCGGGGTCAGACGGCGGATCGTCCAATCCATGAAGCGGTTGATCGTGCCGATTAAGGGCTCAAACTGCTTATGGGCGATCAGACGATAGCAGAGCAGAAAAATCAATGGGCTGACATAGATCAGGCTATAGAAGGCAAGCCACACCAGAAGGCCGAGAAAGCTTGCTTCGGTCGCCACCATGATCGGTATGGCACCGAAATAAGGGAAAGCCGTTGGCATATCGGAAATGGTCGCACCCAGAGCGAATAGAAAGACGCCGATGATAGCGGCAGAGCTGGGCTTCTTAACCGACTTGCCCTCCCCCATGGGCGGGCGTCGCCATAACAAGACCGCTCCAATGAAACAGCCAAGTGCAAGGGTCAGCCAGAAAACCACCATCATCCACGGCTTTATCCAAGGCTTGACGGCGGTCAGCAGTTCCGCCCAACCAGCCACCAGTGCAACACCTGTCAGGAAATAGACCAAAAATGTCGCACCAATGAAGGCAAGCCCCCGCCCGAGGCTCTGCTGCCCGGCAATGACAACCGCACAAGCGGC
>NZ_JBMLTR010000128.1:0-1962 GCF_049239865.1 Aquidulcibacter sp. | reverse complement strand
TACCCCAGCGACGAGCGCGGCCGCGTGAAGGTCGATGAGTGGGTGATGTGGCAAATGGCCGGCCTTGGGCCAATGTCTGGCCAAGCCAGCCACTTCCGTCTCTATGCGCCTAATCTGGTCGATGATCCCAAGCTGATCGAATATGGCCAAACCCGTTACACCAACGAAGTCAATCGTTTGTATGGCGTTATGGAGCGCCAGCTTAAAGAGACCCCTTATCTTGCCGGCGACTATTCCATTGCCGATATGGCTTCTTATCCCTGGGTTCGTGGTGCGAAATTGTTCGGCCAAGATCTAGAAGAATTCCCCCATGTCAAAGCTTGGTTCGACAAGATTGACGCCCGCCCAGCAGTCGTCGCAGGCAATGCAGTTGGCGAAGCGCTGCGCAAGCCAGCAGGCGAGCAATCCAAGGAAGACATGAAGGCGGCTGCGAAATCGCTATTTGGTCAAACGGCCGCCGTCACCAAGACCTAACACACGCGACTGGGAGGGCAGGGGCGAGCGGCCCTAGCCCTTCCAATTCACCGCTTGCTCCAACAGATATTGCCGGAAGGCCGCAATGCGCTTGGAGCGGCGCAAGTCTGCCGGATAGATGAAGAAGACGTCGATATTGGGTCCGTCTGTCTCTGGGAATACCCGCATCAGCCCCGTGTCGGCTTGGGCCAGATAATCCGGCAAGCCACCAATGCCGAGGCCCGCGACCACTGCCTTCACCAAGGCCGAGACATTGTTGATCGTGAGGGCGGCTTCGCGCGGACGATGTTCTTCCCGGCCCAACGTCAGGGCAAAGTCTAGCACTTTCATGGGATCACCCGACCGCGCGCCATAGGCGATCACGCGGTGATTGGCCAAGTCCTCTGGCGTTTTGGGCATGCCGTGCTTGGCGATATAATCGCGCGACGCATAGAGCGAGGTGGTGATCGACAGGATTTTGCGTTGGATCAGATCCGCATGCGTCGCTTCCCACAGACGGATCGCGCATTCGGCTTCCAGCGTGGTAAGGTCAAGTTCGCGGTCATCGAGCAGAAGGCGAAGCGACACGTCTGGATAGGCATCCATAAAGCCGCCCAAGCGGGGGGCCAGCCAGGTCGCGCCAATGCCGATGGGCGCGGTGACGATCAGCTCACCCTGCGGGCGGTCGCGCGCGTCTTTCAAATTGGACTCAGCCACTGCCGCGATGGTCGCCATCTGACCTGTGGATTGCTGCAGCACTTTGCCGGGCCCGGTGAGGATCAGGCCGCGCGCATGGCGATGAAACAGCGGCACGCCAAGACCATCTTCGAGCGCCGCAATTTGGCGGCTAACAGCGGATTGCGACAGGCCGACTTTTTCGGCAGCAGCGGTGAGGCTGCCGGTATCTGCGGCGGCGTGAAAGGTTTTGAGCTTGTCCCAGTCCATGCGTTAACCTGACTTAATTCTGAGGTCTCGTCCAGCCATGTCGATGCGGGGGATACCTATGATTTGCGTGACTTTTTAGCGGGATAGGCGGGCACTAGCCAGCCTGCTTTGGCAGGATCGCCAGATAGTGGGCGCGCGCTCGTTCCAGAATGAGCACAAGGGGCAGCAGGCAAAGCACGAAACCAAGGCTGATTAATGCGTCGCCCGCGGTCGATGCCCGGACCGCGACCACACCGCAAAGTGCGGTTGCAAGCCAGTAGAGCGATGCCACATAGAGGTGCGACTGGCCGCTGCGAATGGCCAATTGATAAACATGATCAGCGTGGGGCGTGAGGAGATTGGCCCTCTGACGGGCGCGCCACACAATCGTCAGGATGGAATCGGCCAAGAGTGGCAGGAAACACGTGGCAATCGAGAGCGGGTTGACCCCCATTGAGCCCGCCCAAACCCCCAAAGTACCGATGGTGAGGCCGACAAACAGCGCCCCAGAATCGCCCGCAAAAATGCGTCCGCCCGCCACGTTCCAATACAGAAAGCCACAACAGGCGAGGGCCGAGATCAGGC
>NZ_JBMLTR010000127.1:0-2187 GCF_049239865.1 Aquidulcibacter sp. | reverse complement strand
TGGTTCTTTTTAGGCTGGCTTGGTGCCCACCGCTTTTATGTCGGTCACGGTAAGTCTGGCCTCGCCATGCTGATTTTGACCCTCAGCATGGTTGGCTTTCCGATCTCCTTCTTCTGGTGGCTCGCCGATTCTGTGCGTCTGGGCGGTCTCCTGCAAGAAGAACGCGAACAAGTCCGCGACCGCATTGCGCGGGAGACCTTAGAGGTGCGGGAATTATATTAGAGGCGTCGCAACGTTTGACAGATGTACCGCTTCTCCGACTCCGCTGCGAGCGAAGAAGCGATACCTGACAATTGAAGCCGTCAGCTAGCCTTGCGCTTGGCAATATAGTCGTCAACGATCCTTGGAAGAACCGTAAGCGGGACAGAGCTGCTATTAAGAACAGCATCATTAAATCCCTTGATGTCGAACTTTTCGCCCAGCGCGGCCTTTGCGCGTTCGCGTTGTTCCAGTAAAGCCTTCATCCCAAGTTTATAGGCACAGGCTTGACCAGGCATCACCATGTAGCGCTCGATTTCGCGGGTTACATCTGTCTCGCTCATGCCGGTTGCGCCAACCATATAGTCAATCGCTTGCTCGTGGGTCCAACCTTTGGCGTGCAGGCCCGTATCGACCACCAAACGTGCGGCACGGAAGATTTCAGCTTGTAGCCGTCCTAGGTCTCCCAAGGGGTCATTCTCATACATGCCCATATCTTTGGCGAGGCTCTCAGCATAGAGCGCCCAGCCTTCCGCATAGGCGGTATAGAGCGTTTGCTGCCGTAAGAATGGCAAGCCAGGAAGCTTTTGGGCAACGCTGATTTGATGAAAGTGGCCCGGAATCCCCTCGTGATAAGCAAGGGTTTTCATGCTCCAAGTCGGTGTTTCCTTCACATTGCGCAGATTGGCAAAGAACCGGCCAGGTCGCGAACCATCAAGTGCTGCCGGCTCAAAATAGGCACCTGCAGAGCCTGCTTCGGCGAAAGCTGGCACGCGGACAACCTCAAGCTTTTGCTTCGGGATGATGCCAAAATATTGCGGCATCTTCTTTTGAATATCCGCCAAAATGACGTTGTAATCGGCAAGGATTTTTGCGCGGCCTTTCTCGCTATCCTCATAGAGAAAGCGTGGGTCTTCGCCCAATTGGATCATGCGGGTGCCAACGCTACCAGACGTGAATCCTTGTGACTTTAGGATTGCATCCATTTCGGTGGTTAAGCGTGCAACTTCCGACAGACCATATTGATGGACCTGATCTGCCGTCATGTCTGTCGTCGTTTGTTGTTGCAGCATCAAATTATAATAGGCCGCACCATTTGGCAGCCGGGCTACGCCCGCTGCGGGGTTCTTTGCAGCGATCGGGCGGATTTCGCTAAGCACTGCGGCAATGCGATTATAGGCCGGGTAGACTTGATCTTTTACTGCAGCCTTGGTTCGGTCCAACAAAGCCTTTTTCTTGTTCGCATCAATATCCTTGAGCGCATCTAGCTTTTTGGCAAACTCTGTCACTAAGGAATGCGCCTCAGGCGCAGGCTTTAGAAAATCAGTGATCGTTTCTTGCGTGCGATCAATAACTTCAACAGGCGGCGTGGCACCCAACTTGGCTTGACGACGCACTTCTGCCACGCCTTGATCCATAACGCGGGCTAAGGCTTCAACGCGCTGCACATAGGTTTCAGCCGTCTTGGCATTTTTGATGGTGTGGGACGATTGCAGGAAGCCAGGCAATTGTGTTTGCAAGCCCGTCATCTGATTGAACGGATACGGCCCAGAAACACTAAGCCATTCAAAAGGCTTAAACTTCTCGCTCGATCCAAACTGGTCAATCAGAATATCATAGGTAATTTGGTCCTGGAACGAGAGCTTGCTTTTATCCCATTGCTGGACTTCCTTTAGGTACGTATTGGCTTGGGCATAATCCTCATCCCGCTTGGCAATGGTGACATCCGACAATTTGCCCGAATGCGTGTCCAGAAAGGTTCCGTCGATCAAGCCCAAGGACGTGAAAATCTCTGGGTTTCGAACGACGAACGCTATGGCTTGCCGATTGGCCAGTTGATTCATCGAAAACGGCTTGCCCCAGCCAATTTTGTAGCCAACAAACAAACCGGTAACGAGCGTGCCAAGCAACACCCATCTCAATACGCGCCAAATGGATTTGAACATAGCTTACCCCTTAGAAAGCCCGACGACACTCCGAACACATCTG
>NZ_JBMLTR010000126.1:0-5833 GCF_049239865.1 Aquidulcibacter sp. | reverse complement strand
AAAAAAGAAGGGAGTCAGGGGAGGAAAATTTGGCCTATCAACTCAACGCAGGCACCGCCACGTCTCGGTCACGGCGTTTCACCGCTTTGACCACCGCATCCAGTCTCGCCCTTTTGGCGCTGGTTTCTCAGCCTGCTTTTGCGCAGACGGCACCACAACCGGCTAAGCCAGCAGACGCCGCACCCCCTGCCACCCAAGAAGCTGAGGCACCTGCCGAAGTGATCGTTGTGACCGGCTTCCGCCGTTCGTTGCAAAATGCGCAGTCGATCAAGCGCAACCTCGACACCTTCGTCGATGTGGTGACCGCTGAAGACATTGGTGCCTTGCCAGACCGTTCGGTGGCAGAAGCGCTGCAACGCATTCCCGGCATCAATATCTCCCGCTTTGAGCAGCGCAATGACCCAGACCGCTTCTCGGTCGAAGGTTCGGGCGTCATCATCCGCGGTCTGCCCTATGTGCGCTCTGAGTTGAATGGCCGCGATATCTTCTCCGCCAACGGTGGCCGCGAACTTTCCTTCAATGACGTTTCGCCAGAGCTTTTGGGCCGCGTCGAAGTGTTTAAGAATGCCACGGCAGATATGATTGACGGCGGCATCTCCGGCACCGTCAATCTCGTTACCCGCAAGCCGCTCGACAAAAAGGGCCCACGCTTCGCTGGCACGATTGAAAGCAATTACGGCGACATGGCAAAGAAATGGTCGCCTGGCTTCTCCTTCTTGGGTTCCAATACCTATGAAACCGAAGTCGGCACCTTTGGTGTGCAATTGGCCTATGCCCAATCGCAATTGGTAACCAAGACCGACGCGTCGCAAATCACCGACCCTTGCTACCGCGATGCTTCACTAACTTCGGCTTGTATCCGCGTTCGTGCGGTGGGTTCGGGCGGTTTCAGTGGCGGCCAGGCCTTCAACGCATCCAACTTCCCACCAACCAATGCCGTGTTTGTGCCTAAGGGCGCAGGCGTGCGCACCACCGACCTGACGCGCGACCGCGATGCGATCTCGATCGTGGGTCAGTGGGAAAGCAATGACAAGCGCTGGTTGGCCACGCTTGAATATTTGAAAGCAACCACCGAAGCGACCTTGGAAGAATTCTCGGCTTTGGCTCTGGTCAATGACGATGCTTTGTTCCCTGTTGTGGCACCTGGCACGACGGCAACGTTTGCCGGCAATCAGTTTGCCAAGGGCACATTGACCCAGCTTCAGCCATTTACGGGCGGTCGCGGTATCCCAACTGAACTCTTGCGCTTCCAACGCGAAGATCAAGCCTCGACGGAAGATGTGTCCTTCACCTTGAAGTTCAACCCAACCGATCGCATGCGCTTCAACTTTGAAGCTCAGCACATCGCCTCGGACCGAACCGAGAATGGCTTCATCTCGGCGATGCAGACCTATAGCGATGTCTATATCGACAATACGGGTGACACGCCGATCGTGCAGTTCCTGCAGCCCGGTTCGGCAAACTCGCCCGCCAGCTATTTCACTGATCCATCCAAGACCTTCTATTGGTTCTTGCTGGACAACCAAGTCTATAACGAAGGCGAGATGACCAGCGTTCGTCTCGACGGCGAATATGACTTGAAGGAAGATGGCTTCTTCAAGGGCGTGCGCTTTGGTGCGCGTTGGAGTGATCGCTCGCGCATCACCCGCAATGCCAACTTCTCCAACTGGGGCAATTTAGGTGCACCTTGGACCGGTCGCGGTGGCAACTGGAACTGCGGTGACTTCCAAGCCTTCGGCTGCGGTGGCGCTTACGCCAAGGACTTCCCAGGCTCGTCCGCCATTCGCAATCCATTTGGCGACAACTTCCAGCGCGGCAATGTGCCTGTGCCCCTGGGTGATGGCTCTGCCTTCTTCTTCGGCGGCGATAATACGGTTCGCGACTATCTGAGCGGCGAAATCCGCAAGCAGGCTAATGCGATCACCGCTTACACCCTGACCCCGAACGCTTGGTTCCCAATCTCTGCCCGCAACAACAATGTCGCAGGTGGCCCTTGGACTCCAGGTGAAATCTCGGACGTTGAAGAATTGACCTCGGCCGCCTTTGCCCGCGTGGACTTCGGCAAGGAATTTTCCAGCGACTTTAAGATTACCGGTAACATTGGCCTGCGCTATGTGCAGACCACGGTCCAAAGCGCTGGCAATATCCAACTTCCGACCGGCGAATTCTTCGATAACGTCAACATCGTCAACGGCGTCAATGTCGGTGGCAATGGCGACGGGATCGTAAGTGTTGCTGAGTTGCAAAAGGCATGTGCCAATGTTCAAGCAGGTCAGGTTGCGCCAGGCTATTGCAGTCTGTCATCCACACGTTTGGCAGAGTTTGGGGCCTTCTTTACCGGTGAAAAGCTGGACGATAGCGCCGACATTAAGTTCGACCATGTCTTGCCAAGCTTCAATGCCAAGGCAGACTTTGGCAATGGCATGCTGGTCCGGTTTGCCGCGTCGAAAGGGATTTCACGCCCAGACCTAAATGCCTTCGCCACAGGTGGCGGCATTTCCGACAATACGGCCAGCCTGAAAGCGGGCGGTACTCTGGCAACAGGGCCGCTCTTCCAGATTGGCACAGGTAACCGTTTGCTACGTCCGATCGAATCCTGGAATTATGACCTGTCCTACGAATGGTATTTTGCCAAAGTGGGTTATGTCTCAGTTTCGGCCTTCATGAAGGACATCCAAGGCATTGTGAATGGCGGGGCCTCGGTCCGCCGCTTCACCAGTCCAAAAGGTGTCAACGGCGATATTCTGGTCAATGGTCCGGTCAATAGCGATGGCGGCACCTTGAAGGGCGTCGAGCTTTCCTATCAGCAGACCTATGACTTCTTGCCGGGCTTGTTGAGCGGCTTGGGTGCCCAATTCACCTATACCTATGTGGATGCCGGTGACTTCAGCAACTCGAACCTCGGCGCAGAGCAGAGCCCGTTTGCGGGTTCGACGCCTCTGGCCGGTGTCTCCGAGCACACGATCAATGCGGTTGGCTTCTATGAACGAGGCCCAATTGCGATGCGCTTGGCCTATAACTGGCGGTCAGAGTTCTTGCAGACTCCGCGCGACGTGATCTTCCCCTTCTCGCCAATTTATGGCGAGGAGACAGGTCAGCTTGACGGGTCGATCTTCTACACGTGGAGCCCACGTGTGAAGTTCGGGATCCAAGGCGTAAACTTGCTCGACGAAGTCACCCAGACCAGTCAGGTGATTGACTTCAAAGGCACACGGGTGACGCGTTCGGCCTTCCGCAACGACCGACGCTTCACCGTGATGGCACGGGTAGAATTCTAATCTATCTGGTGAGAGCGAGCCTTGGATTAACCCCCAAGGCTCGCTTTTCGCGCCGTGCCTGAAGACGCCGTTAGGTCTTTGGCATGCAATCGATTGAAAGTTGCTTCCTCTTCAAGCAACGTCAGTCTAGCGTTCGACGGAACAATCAAATTTCTGTGTATGATTGATATATCTTTTGATTGTCTCTAGTTAAACGGTTAGGTCTAGTACTCGGAATTAATGTCGGGATATCAACATCGTGACGGTTCCAATGAAAGTTGTTTTCTTGCGCGCCGATATTCTTCCATCGCTATTTGAAGCCGCGATTGGCCAAAAATCTGGTTTGTGCCAGGTGTGGAGGGGCTAGCTTATGGGCCGCCGCAATCAATCGGTCACCATCTCCCATGTCGCAGCCGATGCGGGTGTCTCCCTGCAGACCGTCAGCCGCGTCATCAATAATGAACCCAATGTACGCCCTGAAATGAAGGCGCGGGTGCAGGCTTCGATTGAGAAGCTGCATTATGTTCCCTCCATCGCCGCCCAGCGCATGAGTGGCTCGCGCTCCTACCTTATTCTAGTCATCAACGACCGAGAGCGGACGATCGCTGAATGGCGTGCACGCAGAGGCGCAGACTGGGTCGACCAAATGCTATTGGGTGGCATGTTGACCAGCGCCGAACATGGCTATCGGATGATTTTCGAGCTGGTTGACACGCATAATGATCATGTTGAACGCGAACTCAGCGGCACCATCGCAGCCTTACAGCCCGACGGCATCATCTTAACGCCACCACACTCCGAAAACCCGCTGATCACCAATCTGTTGGATCAGCGAAATATCCCGTTTGCGCGGATTGGATCTTTGACACCGGGCAGCGGCTTTGCGATCCATATGGGGGATGCGGGATCAGCGGCTCAAGCCACCCAGCACTTGATTGGGCTCGGTCACAAGCGGATCGGCTTTATCGCCGGTGCGCTGGACTATAATCTCTCGCATTGGCGCGTCGATGGATGGCGTCAAGCAATGGCGCAAGCTGGGTTATCGGACGCTGACTTATGCGTACAGGGCGACTTTAGCTATGAGAGTGGGCGGGAGGCTGCGACAGCGCTTCTCAACCTCACGCCAGCCCCCACGGCGATCATTGCCAGCAATGACCAGATGGCCTTGGCGACTTTGGATATTGCCAATGAGCGCAATCTCTTGGTGCCACAGGACCTCTCGCTCATTAGCTTTGACAATACCCCGGTCGTGCGGTTCACGACGCCGCAATTGACGGCGATTGATCAGCCCATTGCAGCCACCTTCTCCAAGGCAGTCGAACTGTTGATCCATCAAGCAACCTCGCCCAGCGAACAGCCCTATCTGGTTCCGGGTTCCTTGGTCGAACGCGCCAGTACGGCCCCGCCCAAAGCCTAAGGTTTAAGGCCTAAAGACTAGGATTGATCAGATACTTTTCCCCCGTCGCTTTGCGGGCATAGGCGCGCGCATGATCGGGATGCAGTGCCTCGGCCAAGGACAGGGTTGAAGTGTAATGGCTGGCGAAGGTGGTGGTCAGTTCGCGTGCCACACGTTGGCGCAAGCCAAGGGCTGCTTCGAGGCCGATCTTTTGCAGGAAGGGCGTCAATAAGAAGCCACTCACACTCCACGACAGGCCAAAGCCACGGTCCAGTTCGGTCGGGCGCAAATCAAGTCCGCCATAAATATAGACTTGCTTGAAGGTGGAAGAGCCGTAGCGGCTATATTCCTTCGCGTTGCGATTGGCTGCGGCTTCCATCGCATGCAAGATCGAATTGGCCAGACGCCCCCCGCCAATGGCGTCAAAGGCGATGGTGGCTTTGGTCTCGGTGACGGCGTCTGTCAGATCCGCTTGGAAGGTTTCCGACGTGGAATCCACCACATATTTCGCGCCAATGTCTTTCAAGATTTGTGCTTGTTCGGCACTGCGGACGATATTGACCAAGAGCACATCATCGGCGAGGCAGATTTTGTTGAGCATTTGGCCAAGATTAGAGGCAGCGGCGGTGTGCACGAGGGCAACATGGCCTTCACGTTTCATCGTCTCAACCATGGCAAGCGCCGTTAGCGGGTTCACAAACATCGAAGCGCCATCGGCAGAGGTTGCGCCTTCTGGCAGAGGCGAACAATCACGGGCCAAGAGCTTCCGGTAGGTGGCATACATCGAGCCGCCAAACATGCCGACTTTCTTGCCCAGCATGCCAGCAACATTGGCCCCGGCGCGGACGACCGTGCCTGCGCCTTCATTGCCGACTGCCATGGACGCGTCCAAGCGCGGCTTCATCATCCCCATGCGGGCAGGGGGGATGGTTGCGGTCAAAACAGGCCGCTCCGGCGTGCCGCTGGCTACCAAAGTCGCCATGTCGGCAGGGCCAAGCAAGAGACCCAGATCTGACGGATTGATGGGCGAAGCCTCGACCTGAACGATCACTTCATCCGGGCCTGGCTCATCCATGGTGACCGGTTCGAGATTGAGGATCAATTGTCCCTCAGACGTAACGGTGGACCGCAATTCAAGGCCGTGCAGTTGGGTGTCGCTCATGGTGTTTTCTCCGCAAAT
>NZ_JBMLTR010000125.1:0-1214 GCF_049239865.1 Aquidulcibacter sp. | reverse complement strand
GCCACGCAGGGCATCTTGGGTTAGCTTTGCATAGCCGATGAGGTCTTCCGACATCGGGCCCGTCTCCTGCTTTTGGCCATTTCTGGCGTTATGATTATGGCGATCTTCTTAATCCTGCTTTCGCCCGCGCGCAATCGACTTCGGTGTCCAAGCGAACCTTAGCACCCAATGGGCGAGTGATAATCCACGTGTTGAACGAAGCCGTGCGATGATCGTTCCAATAGAGTTTTCATGAGAGGCTGAAAGCAAAAAACATCGCTTCTCAAAATTTATAATCGATACAGCGGGCTACATATATTTATCATTTGATTTTTATACTTCTATAGGGACAGTATCGCTGTATTTACCCTTTGGTTACAATTTAGATTGATTCTAAATTACTCCGTGTACGTGATTGATTCTGATTTAGGCGATTATGGAGATTGCAAACTCTATGCTGATCCAAAGAGATGCAGGTCCCGGGGCACCGGGCCTAGTCGCGTTAAGCGCAACCGTTTCAGCGGTCGGCTTGCATTTTGTGCCGCGGCATCCCGTCGTTTGGGCAAGACCAAGCCGCTGTTATTGGAACGTACGCGACTGCGTGGCGCAATCTGGCGGGCGAATTCGATTCGGTTGGTTGGTGGTCGAGATTGAAGCTTTAACATTGTTAGCTTGGCACCATGCGGTGTGGCAGCGGCCTGATGGCACATGGGTGGATATCACCCCGCACAGCCAAACGGGTTGGGGCGAGGGAACCAGCGCCTTTTTAGAAGATCCACGCCAAGACTATGACCTATCTTGGCCGCCAGCCCAAATCCAGCAATTTGAGCCCATCGTGAATGACCCGCGACTGGAAGCGTTCATCAAGGCCTATCAGACCCAATTCGCTTTGCAACGCGCCTATCTTGAGAAACAACGCGCCATTGCAGGGGTCGTATTCGATGAGACGCACATGCGCCTGCACGCGCAGGACCCGATTAGTGGGGCATTGCTGCAAGACTTAGAGCGCATTTGGAAACCCAAAATCAATGCAGCCGATGCCCATCGAAGTATCCTGCTTGAAGCCCTCGTTGCCTGTCAAAATGAGCGGTCAAAGCAAGCGGCATGACCCGCATTGCGTCAGTGGATTGAGTTTTGCTTGGAAAGTGGAGGGGGTTGCTGTTGCCGGGCCCCCCTCCGAGCCCCGCCTTCGGCCGAAGCCTTGGGACTTAGTCGGATGTCAATCAGACCGCATT
>NZ_JBMLTR010000124.1:0-4319 GCF_049239865.1 Aquidulcibacter sp. | reverse complement strand
GCAGCTTGACGCCTTTGCCCCGGCCCATGCGTGGTAATTCTTCGGTTTTGAAGACGACGAGTTTCCGGTTCTCGCCGACCACAGCCACCATATCACCTTGGATGGGGGCCACGACGGCAGTCTTGGCCCCGTCATCCAAGTTCAAGACTTGCTTGCCCGAGCGCCGCATGGCGGCGCATTCTTCGTCACTTACCACAAAGCCATAGCCAGAGCTTGCGGCAATTAAGCGCTCGCCATCGGGCTTGGGCAGGAACATGGCCAGGATGTCGTGCTCTTCACCCAGATCAATCGAGAGGCGCACAGGTTCCCCTAAGCCCCGCCCACCGGGCAATTTATCGCCCGCCAAAGCAAAGGCGCGGCCATCGGTGGCAAACAGAACAATGCGGTCGGTCGTCTCAGCATGGAGTGAGAGATAATAGCCGTCGCCATCCTTATATTTCACGGTCGACAGATCATCGATCTTGCCCTTCAGCGCCCGGATCCAGCCCTTTTGCGACAGGACGACCGTGATCGGCTCGCGCGTTACAAAAGCCTCTGCACTTAAGGACAAGGCAATTGGGGCGTCTGCAAAGGTCGTGCGGCGTGCGCCGAGGGCAGTGTCTTTTGAAAAAGCCGATTGGATTTCGCGCAGCTCTTCTGCCGCTTGCGCCCATTGCAATTTGGGAGAAGCAATCATCGCCATCAGGCCTTCACGTTCGGCCTTGAGGTCTTCATTTTCTTGACGAATTTCCATCTCTTCCAGCTTACGCAAATTGCGCAAACGCGTGTCGAGAATGGCATTGGCTTGGACGTCAGTTAGGTCGAACGTCTTGATCAAGACTTGCTTAGGCTCATCCTCATAGCGGATGATGCGAATGACTTCGTCGAGATTGAGATAGGCAACGAGCAAGCCCGCCAAAATCTCCAAGCGCGCTTCAATCTTGCGCAGCCGCCAATTGGCGCGCGCAACTATCACGTCCCGCTTATGGTCGAGGAAGGCCTTCAAGCACTCAATCAAGCTCATCACGCGCGGCGCACCCTTGGCGTCGAGCACATTGAGGTTCATCGAGAAGCGGTTTTCCAGATCGGTGAGCTTGAACAAGCTCTCCATCAATTGTTCGGGCTCTACCGTGCGGGCGCGTGGCTCAAGGACGAGGCGAATATCTTCAGCACTTTCGTCGCGCACATCGCCCAGAAGTGGTGCCTTCTTGTTTTCGATCAGCTCTGCCAAGCGCTCCACAATTTTGGACTTTTGCACCTGATAGGGTGTCTCGGTCACAATGATGCGCCAGGTGCCGCGGCCGGTATCTTCCACGTGCCAGCGGGCGCGGGTGCGGAAACCGCCTTTACCAGTCGCATAGGCCTCGCGGATGGCGGCACGCGATTCAATGCAAATCCCACCGGTGGGAAAGTCTGGCCCCGGCACAAGGGTCAAAATTTCATCGAGATCAGCTTCGGGCTTGTCGATCAGAAGCAGGCAGGCATCAATCAATTCTGCCGCATTGTGGGGCGGGATGGAGGTGGCCATCCCCACCGCAATCCCCATCGAGCCATTGGCCAGAAGATTTGGATAGCCAGCAGGCAGAACCGAAGGCTCTTCATCTTCTTGGCTATAGGTCTCGCGGAAAAGGACCGAATCCTCATCCACACCTTCCATCAAAAGGGCACCTATGGCGGTTAGGCGGGCTTCGGTATAGCGGTAGGCAGCGGCTGAATCGCCGTCGATATTGCCGAAATTGCCTTGGCCATCGACGAGAGGATAGCGAACGGAGAAGTCTTGCGCCAAGCGCACCAAAGCATCGTAAATCGCACTGTCGCCATGGGGGTGATATTTACCCATCACGTCGCCGACGATCTTCGCACACTTCTTGAAATTGCTAGAGGGGTCGAGGCCGAGTTCGCCCATGGCATGAATGATACGGCGCTGAACGGGCTTTAGGCCATCGCGCACATCGGGCAACGCGCGACTGGTAATGGTCGACAAGGCATAGACGAGGTAGCGGCTCTCCAACGCCCGATCAAACGGCTCGTTGATGATATTGCCGCTGTCGCCGCCGCTGCCATCTAATTCCACTAAATCGCCCATGGGCTCACTATCCTTCGAATCAGGTCGCTATCATGGCAGCGTGCGGGGCCAAGCGCGACGACAAGCGGCAGCGACTTGTGGACAAGTACTGCAATGAAGTGCCGATTTATGGTGATCTTTGTGGGGTGGGAGTGGCAGCTCCTACGGGAGTCGAACCCGTCTTTCCTGATTGAAAATCAGGCGTCCTAACCGATAGACGAAGGAGCCACGTCACGCGTTGTTCACACGAGAGGCGGCTCTATACAAAGGCCGATGCGAACACGCAAGCGGCCTTTGCTGCTAAGATGCAGGACTTGCATCGATAATCTCACAATCAACCGCGTTTCCGCCGCGCCAATCGTCTTTTTTCAGCCGGACCACGACATGCAAGGGCCGTCGTCCCATCAGGGCATCGCCTAAAGGCGTATTCAGGGAGCGAAATGAGATCGCCTTGATTCTCTGCCCGGATTGGTCTTCCAGCATAAGGCGCACATGGCCCGTCCCCACGGGGGCAGCGGCATAGGGGCGCACATCGGCAAAGGCAAACACAGGATCTGGCCAGCCCGCGCCATAGGGGCCAACTTCGGTCATGGCGTCGAGAAGTTCGGGTGTCGCAGCACCAAGCCCGACCAAGGCATCAATGGCGAGGTCGCGGCTATTGCCCGCCGCATCTGACTCCGAACGCAAGCGGTGGGTCAGGTCGTGATGGACGGACTTTAGCTCACTAAAATTCATGGTCAGGCCTGCGGCCATGGCGTGCCCACCGCCGGCTAAGATCACGCCATCACTGGCAGCACCAGAAACCGCAGCGCCCAAGTTGACGCCCGGCACCGACCTGCCAGAGCCTTTGGCCTGTGGGTCTTCGGGATCAGCTGAGCCGATCACGATCACGGGGCGATGGAAGCGGTCTTTGAGGCGACCCGCGACAATGCCGATGATGCCTGGATGCCAGCCGGGCGCGCCCAACATCAAGAGCGGGCCATCAAGAGGGCCTGCCTCGCCGCGCTCGACCCGCGCAATGGCTTCTTCTAACACATTGGCCTCTATCGCCCGACGCTCGGCATTGAGGACTTCAAGCTCTTCCGCAATCTGAGTAGCTTCCGACGCATCCTCGGTCGACAAGAGCCGCACGGCGAGGGAGGAATCCCCTACCCTGCCCCCGGCATTCAGGCGCGGACCAAACACCCAGCCAGAGGCATAGACACTGCCGGGGTCTTTCAGTTTTGATGTCACCGCCAGAGCGGCAAGGCCAGGATTGGCGAGCTTTTCTTGCACTTTGAGGCCTTGCGCCACTAAAGCGCGATTCAGGCCCGTCAGCGGCGCAACGTCGCAAATGGTTCCCAGTGCGGCAAGGTCGAGCCGACTGAGCAGATCATATTCAGGCCCCGTCCACAGGCCCTGCTGCCGTGCCGCGCGATTGAGGGCAACCAGGGCAACAAAGACCACGCCGGCAGCCGTCAAATTGCCCAGTCCCGAGACATCGTCTTGTCGATTGGGATTGACCACAGCCAAGGCGGGGGGCGGCGCGCCATGCATCAAATGGTGGTCAAACACCACAACATCCAAGCCAATGCGGGCGGCTTCTTCCAGCGCGGCATAGGCTGCGGCTCCACAATCGACCGTGATTAGAAGATCGGTTCCGCTGTCCTTGATTTTATTGACGATCTTAGGGCTGGGACCATAGCCATCGAGAATACGGTCAGGCACAAACACATTGGCCCGTGCTCCGACCGACTTAAACCAGCTGAGCAGCAAGGCCCCGGAAGTTCCGCCATCCACATCATAATCGGCTAGAATGGTAATCGCCCTTTGGGCTTGCACGGCAGCGAGGATCGCCACCACCGCCCTTTCCATATCCTGCAGCGTGAAGGGCTCTGGCAGTTCGTTTTTGAGCTTAGGGGATAGAATACGATGGGCCGTGTCTGGCACCGCCCCCCGTGCAACCAACAGCTTGGCCTGCATCGCCCCAATGCCGAGACGACGCACACCTTCTTCTAAGACGCCAAGGGTGGCTTCAGATTGCCCATCGGGCACACGTTGAAGCCATCTGCGACCGGTCAGGCTCGACTCTATTCCGAGGAAAGAGCCGGCCATCCATCTAGCCTAAGTGCTGGGTGCGAACGACGCGGGCGGTCTTGGCAGCGGAATCCAGAACCAATGTCTCGGTCACAAAGCCCTTGGACGTCGCCTTCACGCCAGCCACCAAGGCACCATTGGTCACGCCTGTGGCAGAGAAGACCACGTCGGTGGAGACCAATTCGTCCAATTGATAGGT
>NZ_JBMLTR010000123.1:0-26643 GCF_049239865.1 Aquidulcibacter sp. | reverse complement strand
CGTCGGGTGACGTTGACTATCGGGCTCAGCCGGTGGATCGTGATCAGATACTGCCCGCCTTTGTGACCGCGTGTCGCAAGGAGGGACCAAAAGCGCCCTAGAGAGCGCGTCTGATAGGGGAGAAGGCGATGTCACAAGCACCAGCGGTCCACGGATTTGTTGCGCAAGGGTTTGAACCCGTTCGAGACGCATTCGCGCAGAACTTAGCCGGTGGCGAAGAACTGGGTGCGACCTTCAGCGTCGTTCAAGATGGCGAAACCATCATCGATCTATATGGCGGTGCACGCGATGAAGATCGCTCTGAGCCCTTGGGGCCGGATGATCTTTTCAATGTGTGGTCCACGACCAAGGGTATGGCTGCGCTGTGCATCGGAATGGCCGTTGAACGCGGCCTTTTGGACTATCAGGCACCTGTCGCGACCTATTGGCCGGAATTTGCCGTCAATGGCAAAGAGGCGATCACGGTGGAGACTCTGCTGAGCCACGCCAGTGGCATTCAAGGCGCAGACACGCCAGCCACGACCGAAGAGATGCTGGATATCCCGACTTTTTCAGCGCGTCTGGCCGCCCAAGCCCCCTTGTTTCCGCCAGGCTCTGCCAATGCCTATAATGCCGGCGTGTTTGGTCATTGGGTTGATGCGCTGTTGCGGCGAACAGATGGCCGCTCGCTCATGGACTTCTTTGCCGATGAAGTGGCTACGCCCTTAAAGGCGGATGTGTGGATTGGTCTTCCTTATGATCAACATCACCGCCGCGCGCCAATCGTGGCCCCTTGGGCACCGATGATGGCCGCAAGCCCTCCGGCAACTGACCCTATCGTCAAATCTGCCATGGGTAGCCCGCGGATGAGCCCGCTGGAGGCTAATCGACCTGATTGGATGGCCGCTGGCAATGGTGCGGCAGGCGGCAGTGCCAATGCGCGCGGCATTGCGCGCGTCTATGGGGCGTTGGCGCGCGGCGGCGAGTTAGAAGGCGTTCGCATCCTTTCTTCTGAAAGCGTTGATCGCATGGTTGCGCAGCGGCGTGCCAGTAAGGACAAAGTCTTGGGTGTCTGGGTTCGCTGGGCAGCGGGCTTCATCCTCTCCGCCAACGGCCTTTATGGCCCCAATGATACCAGCTTCGGTCACTCTGGCTGGGGCGGTAGTTTTGGCTTTGCGGACCCCGAAAACAAGCTGGGTGTGTCCTATGCCATGAACCTGATGGCACCCAATCTTGCGGGCGATCCGCGCGGTGGGCGCTTGGTGACTGAAACCTACAAATGTCTCGGACTGGGCTGAGCAGCTAGCCGCACCTTTGCCCTTCCATCACGCTTCAAACGACTTATAACCAAAGCCACAGGAACAAGAAAACCAACTTAAGCCTTAAGGGAGAAAACCAGATGATCGGAATCTGCGCACAATTCACCATCCAAGCTGGCAAGAATGCCGAATTTGAAGCCTTGTTGACCGAGTTTGTCACCACCGTGAAGGCGAAAGAGCCCGGTGCCACCGTCTATCAATTGTGCAAAAGCGCAAAAGCTGAAAACGACTATTTCATGCTGGAGCTTTATGCCGATCAAGCCGCCCTCGATGCGCATGGCAAGACCGAACATATGGCTGCACTCGTTGCCAAAATCGGCGGCTTCCTCGCTGCGCCACCAAAACTGACCCAAGGCCCAGCCGTATTCTAGGATAAGCCGCGATGGATTTAGCATTCACTTCTGAAGATTTGGCTTTCCAAGCCGAAGTCCGCGCTTGGATCGCGGAAAACTACACCCCCGCACTGCGGGCGAAAATGGCCTTGTCCAAGAATGGTTATCTGGACAAGGAAGGCCAAGTCGAATGGCAGAAGAAGCTCGCTGCACGCGGCTGGGCTGCCCCAGATTGGCCGGTTGAGCATGGCGGTCCGGGCTGGACGTCCAGCCAGCGCTATATCTTCAATATGGAAGTTTCGGCTGCGGGCTGTCCGTCGCCATCGCCCATGGGTCTGAAGATGGTGGCCCCTGTCATCATGGCATTTGGCAATGACAAGCAAAAAGCCCAACATTTGCCCAAGATTTTGACCTCGGACATTTGGTGGTGCCAAGGCTATTCCGAACCCGGCTCTGGTTCGGACTTGGCCAGCCTGCAGATGAAGGCAGAAAAGACCGTGCGCGATGGGGTTGAGGGCTATGTTCTCAACGGCTCAAAGATTTGGACCACCCAAGCCCAATGGGCCGACTGGATGTTCAATCTGGTGCGTACCAGCCAAGAAGCCAAAAACCAAAACGGCATCAGCTTCATTCTGGTTGATATGACCACGCCGGGCATTAGCGTGCGCGCCTTGCCAACTCTGGATGGCCCGGTTGAAGGCCAGCAAGAGATCAATCAGGTCTTCTATGAAGACGTGTTTGTGCCCGCAGAAAACCTGATCGGCGAAGAGGGCAAAGGCTGGACCTATGCCAAATATCTGTTGGAGTTTGAGCGCGGCAATGCCTATGCACCCGGCTTGAAAAACGCCCTCAAAAAGGTCAAGCGCATCGCCGCTGTCGAACAGGCCGGCGACCGCGTTTTGCTGGAAGACCCAGATTTTGGCCGCAAGATTGCCGAGCTGGAAATCCAGATCAACGCCTTGGATGCTACCGAGATGAAAATCTTCTCGGGCCTCTCGTCGGGCAAGTCGGTCGGTGCGGCTTCTTCTATGTTGAAGTGCAAAGGCAGCGAAATGCAGCAAGCGATTTCTGAGCTGGCCTTGGAAGCCGTAGGCGCATCGGGTATCCCCTTTGTTGCCGATAGCTGGGGCATTTTGGATGGGCGTTCAAACGACCCGTTCCCCGTGCCGGACTATGCGGTGGCTGTGGCCCCATCCTATTTCAATTATCGCAAGACCTCGATCTATGCCGGGTCTAACGAAATCCAACGCAACATCATGGCGAAAATGGTGTTGGGCCTCTAGCGCCTAGGATAGACCCTCAGAGCATCGGCGCAGCATTCATGCCAAGCTCTGAGGGCCATCTATCCATCCCTGTTTGAAGTCGTTTAGACTTCGCGGATGGATACAGAATCGCCACCCCCAAAACACCTAATTACGCTTGGCCCGGATGAGGCCAAGAGCTTGCCGACTTGGCGCGCCGCTTTCTCGGAGCGGACAGCCGAACTTATGGCAAAATTGGCACTTTTGTCTTATGAGACAGATTTAGAGAAGCTGTCCAAACTATTGAATCAAGGACAGTTTACACTGCTTGCTTCCTATGATCAGGCGGGTAGCCAAGCGTTTCTCGCGCGGGCCGACGATTTCGCCGTGATCGCCTTTCGCGGCACCGATTCCTATGTCGATTGGAAGACCAATCTGATGAGCGAAACCGTGTCGGTCGATACACGCTTGGGCAGCGTGGAAATCCATAAGGGGTTCAAGAAAGCTTATGATCGGATCGGTGCTCAACTATTGGCAGACGTGAACCGCCTCGTGCCGGATACGAAGGGGCTTTATTTGACCGGCCATAGTTTGGGCGGCGCTATGGCGCAGATTGCCTCGACCCAGTTAGAGCGGGATAATCTAGCGGCCTGCTATACATTCGGCGCGCCGCGGGTGGGGGACTTGTCGTTTGATCGCTTGGTTGTCTGCCCGCACTACCGGTTTGTAAATGGCTGGGACCTTGTCACCACCTTACCGCCGCCACTATTTTCATCTTATCGCCACACGGGCGATCCGCGACTTTTAACGACTTTGGGCAAGCCGATCATGCGGCGTGACCGCAGCGGGTTTGTGAAAATTTTTCACACGATTGCTGGCATCATCTCATTCATTTTCGGCAATCCGCGTCTCTTGGATGACCATAGAATGGAAGCCTATATCGACAAAATAAAAGCCGCCCGCGCCTTGAGAGGTGAGGCGCGGGTCGGCAGCATGTTTGATTGAGTTTTGGGTGGGCCTAAGCTCAGCCGCCCGACAGCTTGCGCATGAACTTGCCAGTCTGACCGCCGCCTTGCTCATAGGCTTCATGACCGGCTGGGTCGCAAATCTTGTCCCAATTGTCGCGAACCTCTTCGGCAGTGATGCCGTCGTCCTTTAGGCAAATGCCGTCGGTTTCATAGATTTTGGCGACCGCGAATACGCCTGCACCTGCCGACAAGACGGTACCGGTTGGGGCGTCTTCGCTGACCAGAAACATCACGCCGGGGGTAACATATTCTGGCTTCAACAGGTCGAGCATTTGTGGCGGCATCAGGTTTTCAGTCATGCGGGTCGCAGCCACGGGGCTGATTGCGTTGACCTTGATGTTGTTCTTCGCGCCTTCGATTTTCAGCGTGTTCATGAAGCCATAGAGCGCGAGCTTGGCTGCGCCATAATTGGTCTGGCCGAAATTGCCATACATGCCGCTCGACGAGGTGGTGACAACGATACGGCCATAGTTTTGGGCCTTCATGATTTCCCACATCGCCTTCACAGGCTTTACGGTACCCATCAGGTGAACATTCATGACGACGTCGAAGTCGGCGATTTCCATTTTCGAGAAGCTCTTGTCGCGCAGGATACCTGCGTTGGCGATCAAGATGTCGATCCGGCCCCATTTTTCCATGACTTGGGCAACCATATTGGCCACACCTGCATCATCGGTGACGGAAGCACCATTGGCGATGGCTTCACCGCCAAAGGCTTGAATTTCTGCCACAACGGCTTCGGCTGCGGCTGAATTTCCGCCAGTTCCGTCCATCGCGCCGCCCAAATCATTGACGACAACCTTGGCACCACGACGGGCCAGTTCGAGGGCGTGTTGCTTACCCAAACCACCACCGGCACCTGTTACGATGGCGACTTGGCCGTCAAAGCGAATATCTGACATGTGAACGTCTCCTGAGCATGTTGGCTTATAAGGATTTGCGCATTGCCATGCCCACCACTTCCGCTCGCGTCAAGGGAAACTGACATGGCCCGGGGTGTAATTTTCTGTCGAGATCGGGCTCACTTGGCTTTTGTGATCGGATTGAACACGGTAACACAGATACAGGGTCGGCGTATGGTGCGCCCCACCCACCTAGGACACGATCTCGATGCATTCGAAATTCTTGATGGCAATTAGCGCTGCGGCACTAGCCTTTTCCGGACCCGCCTTTGCAGATGAAGGCATGTGGACATTTGATGCGTTTCCCGCCGCTAAAATGAAGGCGGCTCATGGTTTTGCCCCCGATCAGGCTTGGCTAAGCAAGGTTCAACAATCGGCTGTGCGTTTGTCGTCGGGCTGCTCGGCCAGTTTTGTATCCGATACGGGCTTGATCCTCACCAATTGGCATTGTGTGTCGAGTTGCGTGGCCGATTTGTCGAGCGCGGATAAAGACTATGGCCTCAACGGTTTCTTGGCAGCGGCATTGACCGACGAAAAGAACTGCCCCGGAATGGAAGCCGAAGTGCTGGTCAGCATCATCGACAATACCGCCAAAGTGAAGGCAGCGACCGCTGGCGTTGAAGCCAGCAAAGTGGCGCAAGCGCGCGGCGTTGCGATCGCCAAGCTGGAAGAAGAAGCTTGCAAGAATGACGACAAGGAATTGTTCCGCTGCGACATGATTTCCTTGTTCCGCGGCGGTCAGTACAAAATCTATAAGTACCGCACGTATAAGGATGTGCGCTTAGTCTTCTCACCAGAAAATGCCATGGGCTTCTTTGGCGGCGATCCAGACAATTTCAATTTCCCACGCTTTAATTTGGATGGCGGTTTCCTACGTGCCTATGAAAATGGCGCACCCGTCAAAACCCCAACCCATTTGGAGTGGACGACCGAAACCCCAAAGGATGGCGACATTGTCTTTGTGGCGGGTAATCCCGGGTCAACCGAGCGTCTGCGCACCACGACCCAATTGAAGTTTGAGCGCGACATGCGCTTGCATACCCGTCAATTGGTACGTGCCGAATTACGGGGCCGTTTGGTCGAATATCGCACCAAGAGCGATGAGGCCAAGCGCTCGGCTGAGGAGATGCTGTTTGGTATCGAGAATAGCTATAAGGCCCAATATGGCCAGCAGCGTTCGTTGATGGACCCGCAATTCTTCGCGATAAAAGAGCGTGAAGAAGCCGAATTGAAAGCCAAAGTCCGCGCCAATCCCAAGCTTTTGGCGGAAATTGGCGACCCTTGGGCACAGATTGATGCAGCCGTTGCCAAGCAGCAAAACCTGTTCTGGGAACATGAATTCCTAGAAGCTCGCGCTGGATCTATCTCCAGTCTCTATGGCACGGCCCGTGCGCTGGTTCGTATGTCGAACGAGCGCGCCAAGCCCTTGGCAGAGCGTTTGCCCGGCTATTCCGATGCAGCGATTGCGCAAATGGAAAAGCAAATTCTGACTGAGGCCCCGATCTATAAGGATATGGAAGTCATCGGTCTGGAATTGTGGCTGTCGAAAGCGCGCGAATTTCTGACGGCCGACAATCCGTCGATCAAGCGCCTCTTGGGTGCTGAAAGCCCAGAAGGCATTGCGGCGCGCGGCATTGCGGGCACAAAGCTCGACGACAAAGCGGTTCGTGAAGCTTTGATCAAGGGTGGCAAGGCCGCCATTGATGCTTCTAACGACCCTCTCATCGTTCTGGCGCGCCGCGCGGAAGCCGATGCGCGGGCTCTGTCGGTCCGCATGAACCAAGAGGTCAACGGCCCCTTGTCGCAAGCAGCTGAAAAGATCGCCAAGGCGCGTTTTGCCGTTTATGGCTCGAATGTCTATCCAGACGCGACCTTCACGCTGCGCCTGTCCTATGGCGTTGTGAAAGGTTGGACCTACGCAGGCGTCAATGTGCCTTCGACCACCACGATTGGCGGCTATTTTGACCGTGCCTCTGGCGAATTCCCATTCGTAGCGGCACCGTCTTGGTTGGCGGCAAAGCCAAACCTGAATTTGGCGACGCCCTTCAACATCTCCACCACCAATGACATCATCGGCGGCAATTCCGGTTCGCCCTTGATTGACCGGCAAGGCCGCGTCGTGGGTGCCGCCTTTGACGGCAATATTCACTCACTCGGCGGCAATTATGCCTATGATGGGCGCTTGAACCGCACGGTTTCAGTCACGACCGCAGCCATCACCGAAGCTTTGACCAAAGTCTATAAGGCCGACCGTTTGGTGACCGAGTTGAAAGCCAAATAAGTAGGTCGATGACCACAATGTGACTGGTTCTGGGCCGCTGCGGGCCTAGGTTCGTCAGTCGGGTCAAGCTAGATCGAAGGGGCAAGGTCGGGTTCGGCTTTGCCCCTTTTTCTTGGGCCCTGGTGGGCAGATGCGGCGTTAGAAGGAAGATTTCCATGGTGGTACATAAGTCTGGCTTTGCGGTTACTGCCGCCGCTTTGTTGCTGGCTAGTGTCGCTGCGCCTGTACTGGCGCAAGCCCCCGCCAGTCCGCCGCCTGCGATTGTGCCAGGTCCAACGCCTGTGACCCCGGCTCTCAGCCTACCTGCAGCAACCAACCTGACCGCTCAAACCATGGTGGCGGACCTTGAAGCGCCGTGGGGTATGGCGTTTCTGCCCAATGGCGACCTCTTGGTGACAGAGCTTTTGGGCAAGCTGCGCTATGTGAAAGCTGGCCAGAACTGGAGCTTGGAGGCCGAAGAAATCAAAGGTGTTCCAACTGTCACCGCGGCCGGCCAAGGTGGCTTGATGGATGTGACCTTGCACCCAAATTTTGCCCGCAATAAGCTGATCTATCTTAGCTTTTCTGTCGGTGATGAAGCGGCCAACCGCACCCGTATTGTGCGGGCGAAGCTGGATGGTCGCGCCTTGACGGACGTCCAGACGATTTTTGAAGTCACCCCAGCCAAGCCGCGCTTTCAGCACTATGGGTCGCGCTTTACCTGGCTGCCCGATCAGACCTTGCTGATCAGTATTGGCGATGGCGGCAATCCACCCAATTCCATAGACGGCAGCTTCATCCGCAATCAGGCCCAGAATTTGGGCAGTCATTTGGGCAAGATCATCCGCATCAAGGATGATGGGAGCATCCCGAAAGACAATCCTTTCGTGAACACACCGGGCGCACGGCCTGAAATCTATTCCTATGGCCACCGCAATGCCCAAGGCCTCGTGCGTGATCCCGTATCGGGCCGCATTTATGCGACCGAACATGGCAGCCAAGGTGGGGATGAGTTGAACCTGATCCAGTCGGGCCAAAATTATGGCTGGCCCAAAGTCACCTATGGCGTGGAATATGGTGCCGCGCGCACGCCCATCACCCCCAATCAAAGCGGCCCTAGTCTGATTGATCCACTGGCAGTCTGGTCGCCAGCGATTGCGCCCTCGGGTCTGGCTGTGGTGCGTAGCAAGAAATATCGCGGCTGGGATGGCGATGTGCTGGCCGGTGGCTTGCGTCTGGACCAAGGTCGGGGTGCACTTATTCGCGTCGACTTGGACACGGCTGGCAAAGTCATTGGCCAAGAACGGATTGACCTTGGCGATGTGCGGGTGCGCGATGTGCGGCAGGGCCCAGACGGCTATATCTATGTTTTGACCACCGCGATGCGGAACTTCCGCGACAAGGGTCAGCGCAACGGTCAATTGATCCGCTTGATGCCTGCGAACGAGGCCCCAGCGCGGTAAAAAGCGGCGGGGAGGGGCTTGCGGCACGGTTGCGCAGCACTCTAAGCCCTTCCTATGCCATCCATTGCACGCATGACCTTGTTTATGATGCTGGCCCATGTCGCATTGGGGGCCATCATGCCCTATTTGCCGGTCTGGTTGGCAACGACTAAGGGCTTAAGTGGGGCGCAAATCGGGGTCATTCTCGCCTCTTCTAGCTTTGGCAGAATATTGGTGGGGCCGTTAGCCGCCGCTTGGGCTGAAGGTCGTCGGGATCGCCGTATTCCCTTGATTGTGTTTTCTACCGCGCTCGCAGTCGGATATCTCAGCTTTCCATTTCTGGGCGTATTTTGGCCGATTGCTTTGGCCTGTTTTGCTACCGGGGTCATGTTTCAGTGCTTGATGCCTTTTGCCGAGGCCGGAGTAATGCGCGTCACCTCCCAATCGCGCCGTTGGCCCTATGGGCGCGCCCGCGCAGCGGCTTCAGCGGCCTTTGTTCTGGCCAATCTCGGGGCAGGGGCGACCATTCAAGCCTTTGGCGTAGAGGCTGTCTATGCTTGGTTCATCATCGCCTGCTTAGCGACCGTCGCATGCGGTTTCTGGCTGCACCCAGAGCCGATTGCAGAGCCCGTCGTGACGCCGCTCAGCACGCGATTGAAGGATAGCTTTGCCCTCTTCAAGCGGCGGACTTTCTTCTTGGCCGTGTTGGCAGCCAGCTTCATTCAAGCCGCACATGCCTTCTACTATGGCTTCTCGAGCAAGCTATGGTTGGAACAGGGCTTTTCCGGCTCGCAAGTCGGCATGCTGTGGGCCTTTGGCGTGATTGTCGAGATCGCGTTCTTTGCGCTTTTGGCCAGCCGTCTCAATCATTTCCGGCCAGAGACTCTGATCCTGTGGGGCGGGATTGCCAGCATCATTCGCTGGGCTGCTTTTGCGCAGACTCCGGATTTGGGTGTGACTTTCTTAGTGCAGGCGCTGCACGCGCTGACCTTTGCTGCAACCCATATGGGCTTCATGCGCTTGATTGAGGCTGAAATCCCCTTGGCCCAGCGCGCAACAGGGCAACAATTGGGCTCTGCCATCATCATGTCGCCGACCATGGGGCTGGCCAGCATTGCAGCTGGCTCTCTTTATGACCAATTCCAATCGGGCGGCTATTGGAGTGGTGTGATCTTGGCGACGATTGGCCTCATTCTGATCTCCCTCCTCTTGTCTCCCAAGCAGCCGACCCTGAAGTTGCCGCAGGAAGATCAAATCAGATAGGCGGCAGCCCGTCCAATCACGTCCAAGCTGCGCGTCCACACCATATTCTTCCACTCATCGGTCTCTGGATAAAAGGCCGCGCGGCTATCGGCCTGGATTTGGCAGGCTTCCGGGCCTGACGGGTCGCCATAGCAATGCAGCCAGCAGGCAGCTTGGGTTGCTAGAAACACGCTCATCGTATCGACGGTTCCAAATTCGATGGCGATGCAAGCGCACCAAGACGGGTCGAGCGCGCGTACCAAGGCTGCATCCATCGTGCCGGACAAGTCCGCCGAGACAGAGCTACCGTCCTTGGTAGAGCGGATTTCATCACCCCAAATTGCGGCTTGGCGTTGGTAATGATCGCTCGATGGGGCGGCCTCGGTAATGATCTCGCCCACGCCAAACGGGCCAAGGCCTGTGTGCATGTCGATTGTGACAACTTGGTCTAAGCCGACACAATGGGCCGAGAGGAGTTTGTGGATGGTTTGGTTCGACCAAGACGGCGCAATACCCCCATAATACACGCCTTTGGGGTGATTATATTGCCCCCCAGTCAAAGCGGCTTGCAGGGCTGGGAAACCATGTTCCCCCGCAAAGGCTAGTAACTTCACTTGTGCTTCTTGCAGGCTGGCCTCATCGCGCGCCGCAGGTGCCGCCCAAGGTGCTAAAAGATCGTAATGGGGATTGGTGGGCAGGGGCGCTTCAAAGCTTTTGAGATAATTGCGATTGAGGTCGATATTATCTTCATTAAACCGGCTGTCCCATGAGAAGCCATAAGGATTATGGGCATGTATCAAAACGACGCGCAGTTTCTGCGCCCAGTCTTGCGCTAAGCCAGTTTCGAGAAGCCCCACTTGCACGCCAGAGCCGCAATAACCCTCGGGGCCGTGTGTGCCAGAGATCACCACCAAGGCCGCGCTCGCATCTTTGGGGCCAAGGACCGCAGAATCCATGGCAATCGCGCGCCCGCCGGGTCCTTTGGCATGGGGCATGATATGGGTCTCGATGTGCGCCCCAGCCGCTTCTGCGGCCTTTAGAAACTTGTCACGCGCTTCAAAATAGGTGTGGGCAAAGAAGGATTCTGGCGCGCCTGACATCGGGTTTCTTCCTCTCATTAATCTGATAAATGGGCAGCCTAGCCCCACAAATCCCGGCTGGGTGGATGCAGGATCGAGCCGTCATAATAGAGACCGGGATCGCGATCTTGGTCCAGCAAGAGCGGTCCGTCTAGATCAACCCAATCGGCCAATTGCGCGAGCAAAACGGCAGGCGCAGTCACCAAACTGGTGCCAACCATGCAGCCCATCATGATCCGAAGACCCGCTGCACGTGCCTCGCGGATCGACTTTAGAGCTTCCGTAAAGCCGCCCGTCTTGTCGAGCTTGACGTTTACCGCGTCATAGTTTTGGACCAAAAGCTCGATATCGGAGCTGGTATGGAAGCTTTCATCGGCACAAATGGCGATGGGGGCTGCCACTTGGCCAAGCCTTGAATCCTTGCTGGCAGCAAAAGGTTGTTCCACGACATCGATGTTCAAACTACGTGCCTCTGCCAAGAGGCCGGGCAAGGTGTCTGGCTGCATGCCTTCATTGGCATCGACGATTAGACGCGCGTCCGGCCGCGCCTTGGCGACCGCACGCACGCAATCCAGATCATGTTCGCCACCGATCTTGACCTTCAAAATCGGCCGCCCTGCGGCTGCTAAGGCCGCTTGTGTCATTGCTTCGGCGGTATCGAGCGAGATGGTGAAGGCGGTGACCAGGGGCTTGGGCTCTGGCAGACCCGCCAAGGCCCAGACGGGTTGGTTCAGGCTCTTGGCCTTTAAGTCCCACAGGGCGCAATCCAGTGCGTTGCGGGCTGCACCAGCTGGCAGAAGGCTTTGGCAAGCTTCCAAGTCAATACCAGCTTCGACGTCGGTCCGCACTGCTTCCAACTGGGCGATCACGCTGTCGCAATCTTCTTCATAACGCGCATAAGGCACGCACTCGCCGCGCCCAATAAAGCCCGCATGCTCCAGCGTTACCGTGACAACTTGGGCTTGCGTGCGCGCACCTCTGGCGATCCTAAAAATCCCTTTGAGGGGCCAGACTTCTTTTTGGACATGAAACTTCATGCCGCTTCTTAAACGCTTTTCTTGGCTTTGCGAAGCGGGCGCACCTGAGGCAATCCAGTCACAGCCTGCCACTTGTAAATGCGGGTAAGCCTCTTTTCCAACAAGGTCCTAGGCTCTAAGCTAGACTTTGTTGTACCCGATGTGCACAACGATTCGTACCAGATCGCGCCGCCATCCATTCCGGTGGTCAAACAGGATTTTGCCAGGAAGGCCCTTTCTTGCCCGAACAAGAGGCCCAGTTTACGATTGATCGTAGTGGACCTGCGCCAGTCCTTCGGGTGACCGGGGATTGGACGATCCATACGATTGGACAAATCGATGCGGAGCTGCGTCCAGTTCGGGATATGGTAGAGGGGCGACCTGCTATCGTTGATGTCAGCGGTTTGATGGATCTTGATACCGCTGGTGCCTATGTCATGGAAAAGGCGCTGCACTCGTCGGTGGCTGAGCCAGCCCAGATGATCGGGAAGCATCCAGTGGCGGGGCGCATGCTCGCTGAAGTCCGCAAATTTACCGCAGGCTGCGATGCTTTGCCCGAACCGGTGGCCTTGTGGCGCCAATTGCTGGATCGTATCGGCCGCAGCATGGCCCAAGTCTACGACGAATCTGTTGATACAATAGGATTTTTTGGTGAGACTGTTGTTGCCTGCGGCAAGGCCATTGCCAACCCAGGCCGCGTGCGTTGGTTGCCTACCTTTGCAGTTGCCGAAAGTGCTGGTCTGAACGCGGTTCCGATCGTGATGACGTTGTCCTTTTTCATTGGTGCTGTGATCGCCTTTTTGGGCAAGACCATTCTTCAGGATTTTGGCGCTTCGGTGTTCACCATCGAGTTGGTGGGCTTTGCCGTTCTGCGTGAGTTCGGTGTGCTGATCACGGCGATTATTTTGGCTGGCCGATCCGACTCCTCCTTCACCGCCCAAATCGGCTCGATGAAAATGACCCAAGAAATTGATGCCATGCGCATTCTGGGCATGAGCCCGATGGAAATGCTGGTGGTGCCGCGGGTCATCGCGCTGCTGGTGATGTTCCCGATCCTGACCTTCCTCGCCATGATTGCTGGGATCGCCGGTGGGGCGATCGTGACCATGCTGACGCTGGATATCAGTCCGACTTTGTTCTTCAACCGATTGAACGACAATGTGGGTGTGGATCAGTTTTGGGCCGGCATGGGTAAGGCACCGGTGTTTGCCTTCATCATTGCGATCATTGGCTGTCGGCAGGGCCTAAATGTGGAAAGCGACGTCATTTCCCTTGGCCAGCGTACCACGGCATCGGTGGTGCAGGCCTTGTTTATGGTGATCGTGGTCGAGGCTATCTTTGCGCTGATTTATATGGAGCTTGGCATATGAATCCGGCCGATGCTCTCACCCCGATTTTGGACATTCCCGACGAAGAAGTGGCGATCCGACTGCGCGGTGTTGGCAATCGCTTTGGCGATGTTGTGATCCACGAGCACTTGGATCTGGATGTGCTGCGTGGGGAGACCATTGGCATTGTTGGTGGGTCTGGTACGGGTAAGTCCGTCCTCATGCGGGCCATTATTGGCCTGCGGGCGCCGTCTGAAGGCAAAGTAATGGTACTTGGCCATGATGTATGGTCAACTGACCCCTCGGAACGTAAGGCGCTAGATGCGCGTTGGGGCGTGATGTTCCAAGACGGTGCTTTGTTCTCAAACCTCACCGTCCGTGAAAATGTGATGGTGCCGCTGACTGAGCATACGAACTTGCCGCCAAAACTTGCACTTGAGATCGCGGACTTGAAGATTTTGATGGCGGGCCTGCCGCCATCTTCAGCCGACAAACTGCCCTCAGAACTCTCCGGCGGCATGCGCAAGCGGGCAGCGCTCGCGCGCGCCATTGCGCTTGACCCGGATATTTTGTTCCTTGATGAGCCGACGGCGGGTCTTGATCCGATCACGGCAGGCAAGTTTGACGCTTTGGTAAACGAGTTGAAAGAGACTCTCGGGCTAACGGTTTTCTTGATCACACACGATTTAGATACGCTGCGCGACGCTTGTGATCGGGTTGCGGCATTGGCAGAGGGTAAAGTTATCGCTATCGGTCCATTAGACCATTTGCGTGAACATGCGACGGGTTGGTTGTCGGAATACTTTGGCGGGCCGCGTGGCCGGGCCGCCTTAGGCTGAATGGCCAAATCAGGAGGGGAAGATGGAAACTAAGGCCAATTACGTCATGATCGGATTGTTCACGATCTTGAGCATCATCGCGGCCATCATCTTTACAGTCTGGATGGGCAATTCCGGCGTCAATCGACAAGGGTCGCAATATGATGTCGTGTTCGAAGGGCCTGTTCGCGGTTTCGAAATTGGCGGCGAGGTTCGCTTCAACGGCATTAAAGTCGGTGAAGTCACCGATCTGCGCCTCAGTGATAAAAATCCCAAAGACGTTGTCGCGCGCATTCGTGTTCAAAGCACAACCCCAGTCAAAACCGATTCCATCGCCCAACTTGAACCATCAGGCCTGACGGGCTCAACCTATATTCAGATCCTCGCCGGCTCGGATGGGGCCAAGCGCATGTTTGCGCGTATTGGGCAAAGCCCTCCGATCATCACCAGCCAGCGCGGGCAATTGGACCGCTTGCTGCAGGATGGGGAAGGGGTGATCTCCACGTCGCTGGAAGCGGTCGCCCGCTTGAATAAGCTGCTTGACGCTGAAAACATCGCGAACTTCTCGAAGACCCTACGCGAGGCCAGCTTAGCGGCAGAAACTTTCCGAGAGACCACCCAAGAGGCCACTTTGTTTGCCCAATCGGCCCGCAGATTCACCGACCAAGCCACCGTCACTGCGGCCACTTATGACGGCTTGGGCAAAAACCTCATGACGCAAACCAATACTTTGAGCCAGGAATCTTTGGCCTTGGTTAGCTCCAGCCGCCTTTTGGTGGATGGCCTGAATGAAGATGCGAACTCCTTATCTGGCGGGGCAGAATTGACCTTGGCCAAGACCATGGAAGCGCTCACCCAAGCGCAAACCACCTTGCAGGAATTCAATGAAACGGCAGTTGCCATGCGGGTTGCAACCAACCAATTCGGTGCTGTCGCAGACAATACCAATCGCGCGGTTGTCTCAATTGATCGCTTCTTTAAAATTGGTGCAGACCAAACCTTGCCGGACATGAGCCGTGCCGCCCAAGAAGTGCGTAACACGTCCATGACCTTTGATGCCCTAGGTCAACAAATCAGCCAGAATCCGCTGGATATCGTCAACCGTCCTGCCAACGCGACAGTAAAGTGGAAAAAATGAAACCGACCCGACGTCTCGGCCTCCTTTTGGCCATCGCCATGATGACCGCGCCGGTGGCAGGCTGTATCACCCTGTTGCCAAAGCCTGGCAAACCTCCGGCCGTTGTGGCCATGCGGGCCGATCCAACGGTCCCGCGGCAAGCGATGCAAAGCCCATTCACGATTGGTATTGGTGTGCCGACGATGCCAGCAATTTTACTCGGCAATCAGATTGCTGTCCTGCGCAAGGATCGCACATTTGCCTATGTCGATGGCTTGAGATTCTCGGCTTCTGCACCGCTTTCGATTCAAAACGTTGTCTTAGAAACGTTTGACTTGGCAGGCTCCACCCGCGCAGCGGTGCGGGCGGTGACCATTGCGAGACCTGATTATGAGCTGCACTTCGACGTTAGCGATTTTCAGGTAACGGAGCCTCAAGGGCGGACCAAGGGCATGGCACGCATCGAAGCGACCGCGCGCCTGATCGACGTCTATTCCGGCAAGCCCTTGGCTTCAAAGGTCATCATTGGCGAGGCAATTGCCGCCCGTGGCGATGTGACCCAGCCCGCGCGTGCGTTAGAACAAGCAACCCGCAGCTTTGCGCTTAAGGCGATGCAATGGGCCGTGGAAGCCGCCGATGCCGACTATGCTTCGAAGGCGGCGTCAGCAACCAAGTAAATTCGCGCCTCGTGACCATTCAAACGGCCACGTGCCGCGGCCTCACGCCGCGCTTCAACAAAGCGGACCACAATAGCGCGCAAGTCTGCATCCATCGTCAACTTCAAGCGCATCGCCTTGACGCTGTTGGTGACCGCTTCACGCGTGCCCCGACGGGCTTGATCGCGTGAACGGCTAGCCATCGCGCGCAAACGGTCTAGCACAGCATCATCCATAGCGCGCTCTAGGTCCAACTCAGTCAGGAGTGCCATAATGCGCTGATTGTCTGGGTTGGGGCCTTTGGAATCGAGGCTGGATAGCACTTGCTTCCAGCTCCAAGCACCCGCCTGGCCGCCTGCAGGCGCACCGGCACGATCAATCTGCAAGTCCGCAAACGGGTCATCCTCCACTGGGATCGGGCTAGATATAGCCAAGCGGCCTTTTAAGGGCGTCGACGCGGGCGCTACCGCTTCAGCCTCTGGCAAATTGGCTTCCTCGCTCGCTCGACCCATCTCTTCGGCCGAGAACGGCGCAAACAACGCGCTCTCAGCTTCAGGCTCTACGACTTCTTCAACCATCGTCACAATCGGTTCCGGCGGCGGAGGCGGAGGCGGTGGCGGCGGCGGAGGCGGTGGCGGCGGCGGAGGCGGCGGCGGAGGCGGCGGAGGCGGAGGCGGTGGCGGTGGCGGTGGCGGAGGCGGTGGTGGCGGTGGCGGTGGTGCTACCGCAATGGGTTGAGCCAATATGGGTGCAGCCGGGATTGGGGCAAGGACGCCGGATAGCCCACCCAAACGTTGCACCACTTCGCCTAGCGCTGAATAGGAATCGCGCAAGCGGACTTGGAAAGCTTCATCCAATGCGGCCGTTTCTTCTGCCGCGCGACGGCCAGCTGCGTTCAGACGGCTCAAGGTTTCGTTCAGTGCGTCTTCGATCGCCCGAGCCCGCGTATCGGCTTCTTGCGGCAAATTCGACAAGCGGCGGTCGAGGCCATCTAGAATGTCTTCCACCGAGCGTGCTTGGTCACCGCAGGCAGCGGCAAGCGCCGAGAAGCGCTCTTGAATACGGGCGCCGGTTTTGTCCAGCAGCCCGGCCGATTGCTCAATCATGGCTTGAGCGTCCTTCAAGCGGCCAGACATGAATTGATCGGCCTCTTTACTAACCTCAAAGGCAGTCTGTCGGGCAGAATCCAAACGATGCTGGTTCTCGGTCTCTTGTTCAGACGCCCGACGACGGGCCTCTTCAGCAGCTTGGCGGATCGCTTCGCCGCTGGCACGCAGGGCGGCCATTGTTTCTTCGCCAGCCAGACGGGCGGCGGCGGCCTCTGCACGCAGGGATTCGGCAGCCAAGCGGGCATTGGCTTCGGCGGCAGCGCGCACGTCTTCCAAGGTCGCAAGGCTCATGTCGCGCGCTTCTTGGGTTTTGCCGGCAATTGTCGTGGCCGCTTGCATGGCGGAGTCACTGGCTGACTGGGCCGCCGCACTCAAGGATTGCACCGCACCATCCACGCTGCCGACTGCCTCATCCGCCCGAAGGCGGGCCAGAACCATCAAATCGTGGGCACGGGCGAGGGCGGATTCGCCCTTAGCCGCGGCTTGGTCCAACTCGGTAATGGCGTTAGCGGCACGCTGGGCTGCCTGATCCAATCGTTCTGCTGCGCCAATAGCCAGTTCAGAAGCTTGTGTGGATTGGGTTGCAAGGCCTTGCGCAGCCTCAGTCAGGCGATTGGCGCGCAGATCTAGGCCTTCGGTCGCCACTTGCGTTGTTGTGGCGGCATTGGCCGTCATTTCTGCGAGGGCGGCAAGCAAGTTGTCCAGGCGTTGGCGCTCTTGTTCCATGGTTTGGGCAAGGCTATCGGCGCTGCCGCGTGCGGCTTGGCCGGCTTCATTGAGTGCTAAAGTCCGCCGCTCTACTTGGCCTTCGATCTGGGCCAGACGCTCAGCTACTTGGCCTAACGCGCCTTCCAGTCGATTGATCTCGCCTTCGACCGCTTGGGCGGTGGTGCGGATCGCGCCTTCGGCCAAATTACTTGGCAGCAGCAAGCGGCGGACAGCCGCCATCATTTGCCGCGACTCTCGATTGGACTTCGCGATGCTTTCACCCATAAGCCCAGCGAGCAGAGAGAAGGCAGGCCCGAACAGCAAGACAGCGAGGCTTAAGAGCAAGGTTGCGTCACTTGCCCCTAATGTCGCGATATTTTCAAAAATATAGGCACCAACGCCAGCGACCCAGATCAAGGCGAGCCCGATGGAGCCATAAAGCAGGGTAGGGGCCTGTTTGCTCTTGGGGCGACGTTTAATGGGGGCAGAGCCATCAGGCTCTTCTGTCGCGGTCTCCCACTTCATCTTCGTGCGGGGATCGACGGGCTCTTGTGCCGCGCTTGGCTCTAAATCCCCGCCTGCCGCTTCGGCCATTTCGATGGGCGCAAGGCGATTGGCCTCTTCCTCGGTCTCAAGTTCCTTCATACGCTGGGCCGCCTTGGCGATGCGTTTGGCGGACTCACTGATTTGCGCTTCATCGCGAACCCGAGCCCAGACATCTTCATCTTTTTCATCGGCCATACTATTTTGCCCAACCCAATCCCGAAACACTTACACGCATGGTGCCAAATCTTTGCGGCCCAACTATTTGACCAATATGCAACAGCATTCTTATCTAGGCAAAGTCATTTGCGCTATGGGGCCTAGCAGCCTGAAGGATGCATGATGAAGCCGCGTCCGAAACTGCGACTTTCTCGACCGACACCCCGGACGCCTAACCCTCTTTAGCAACTGGCATCACCCGCCTCGTACGCACCAGATAGAAGGCTTTGCCGCCCCAAAACTCTATTTTGCCGCACCTAGCGTGGTGAGCATCACTTTGGCAGAGATACTTCCTTGGTCCGCAGCTTTGCGGAGTAATCGCTCGGCGGCTGCCTTATCTTGGGGAATATCTTCGCCCAACATATACATACGAGCGAGACGTATTTGAGCTTGTAGATGATTTTCCGCTGCGGCCTTTTCAAAATAACTCGCTGCCTGCGGGCCATCTTTAGTTACGCCCAACCCTTCTTGATACATGTGTCCCAAGTAAAACTGGGCATCGCTATTGTTCTGATCGGCAGACTTCTTGAACCAAAGGAGTGCACGCGTATAATCTTTAGCAACCCCGAGACCCAAGAGATATATTTCGCCAAGCGTTTCTTGTGCCGAGTCTTCCCCATTCTCTGCGGCTTTGATGAACCAGGTTTGCGCAACAACCTTATCTGCAGTGACCCCCAGACCGTCTCGATGCATGACACCGACATTGTATTGAGCAATCGCTTCGCCTTGGTCTGCCGCCAACTTAAAGAGGCTCATGGCTTTGGGATAGTCAACGTCAACGTTCTCGCCGCGAAGATAAAGGACGCCCAGATCATTTTGAGCTCTTGAAAAACCTTGGTCCGCCGCCTTGGTCAGCCAAGCTAAACCACGAGCATGGTCTTGTTTGACGCCTTCCCCCGATTGATAGGCAAGCGCTAAGTAGAACTGACCCAATCTATCGCCCGAATTTGCAGATTTTTGATATAATTGAAATGCTAAGGCTTGATCTTGCCGGACACCATCGCCCGTCGAATAAAGGCTTCCGAGCAAGACTTGTCCGCGCGCATTCCCTGCGTCTGCGGCCTTTTTATACCAGATAGCCGCCGCTTTGGTGTCTACCGGGACACCTTCGCCATTCTCATACAAAAGCCCAATGTTGGCTTGGGCATCGGTGTTGCCCTGATCGGAAGCCAACCGATAAAATGCCATGGCCTTAGCGGGGTCCGGTACAGAGCCTGCGCCTTTCTCATAAAGAAGCCCCAGATTATTCTGTGCGGAAGTGTGACCCTGATCGCTGGCCTTCTGGTACCAGATTTTTGCCTTTGCAAAATCCTGTGGCACGCCTTTGCCGGTCTCATACATGGTGCCTAAATTATACTGGCCGTCGGCATCGCCCGCATCGGCAGCTTTCTGGTACCATTTCACGGCAATTGGGTAGTCGACGGTGACGCCACCTCCCAATTCATAGGCCAGACCTAAGCGGTTCTGGGCTGCGGCATAGTCTTGCTCAGACGCTTTTGAAAACCATTTGACGGCGGTTTCTAGGTTTTTGGCGACGCCTGTCCCCTCCGAATACATCAGGGCGAGATTATACTGTGCGGCGGCATAATCTTGGTCGGCGGCCATTTGGTAATACTCGACCGCGCGTTTCAGGTCTTGGCTAACCCCATTGCCATTCTCATAAATGTAACCAAGATTGTTCTGAGCATGTTCAGAACCTTGTTCTGCGGCCTTCTGGAACCAGTTGAAAGCAAGCTTATCGTCCTGACGGACGCCAAGGCCGTCGCGATAGAGGGTTGCCAAAGCTGCTTGGCCTTCCAAATAGCCCGCTTCAGCAGACTTCTGATACCATTTCGCCGCAGTTGCGGCATTCTTTGGGACGCCATGACCTGCTTCATACAAGGTGCCAACATTGTAATAGCCGCGCGCGGAGCTTTGCTCGGCGGCCTTCTGATACCAAGACATGGCAAGCGCATAATCGCGCGGTAAGCCACGGCCCAACTCATACATTACGCCTAAATTATTCTGACCCCACTCATCGCCCTTTTCAGCCGCTTTACGGTACCAACTGGCGGCTTGGGAATAGTCCTTTTCGACGCCCAACCCATGTTCATATAAGAGCCCGATCCTGACGAAGGCGCTGGTATGGTCTTGCGCAGCCGCCTTTTGGTACCAAGACAGAGCTGCTGCGAGGTCTTTGGACAACCCTGAGCCAGATTGGTAAAGTGTGCCCAATTGTGTTTGCGCCCATTTATTGCCCGAATCCGCGCTTTTTCGAATGAGGGATAAGGCGTTTTCATTGCTTTGCTTGACGCCGCGACCATCCAGATACATGAGGCCCAGGTTTAGTTGCGCGCTGCTATGGCCCTGATCGCTGGCTTGGCGATACCATTCTGCGGCAGCCTCCAAATCGAGTGGAACCCCGTTACCAGCTTCGTACATGGTTCCCATATTCCATTGGGCAATGGAATAGCCATGGTTTGCCGACTTACGATACCAAGCGACGGCGGTGACGGGATCTACTTTAACGCCTTGGCCTAATTCATACATGACTCCGAGGTTGTTTTCGGCAACCTCGTCGCCTTCTTCAGCGGCTTTGCGATACCAGATTAAGGCTTGCCCATAGTCCTGCTGCATCCCGGTCCCATTTGCATGCATCACTGCCAAGGATACTTGGGCGCTGGTATCGCCTTGCTCAGCGGCGAGGCGAAAGAATTTTGCCGCGGCCGCTTCATCCTTGGTGACGCCAAGGCCATCAAGATAGAGCAAGCCCATGCCATATTGGGCCGAAGCATCCCCCTTGGCCGCTAAGGGTTCCCACAGCTGACGTGCGCCCTCATAATCTTCTTTGTTGAAGAGAACGGCACCCTCATCCTTGCCAGCAGCATCTAGTGATTTTGCAATGGCAGCAGGCTCGACCGCGGTTCGTTCTGGATAGGACGAAGCACTGAAAAGCAGCGCCAAAGTTGCGACCAAGGAAACCGATGCAATTGTCATAGACTAACCTTCAATAGATTTTTTGACTATAACACCGAGTATTGCTTTGAAAAGCGGCATTTTTGTCTTTGATTATCGGCGTTTATCTCAGGCTCGCTCCAATTTATTCTTTTTTCTTCCACTCCCGCGCGAGTCTTTGGCCTTCAGCGATTTGCGCCGCGGTCATACTTTGGACGAGCATAGTTCTTAACCTCCGCGCGTCTTCATTGCCGTATGCCGAACTAAGCGACAGCCATTTGTAGGATTGCACAGGATTGGGCCGGATACCTTCCCCCAAATTCATCACGATCCCCAGCGTCAATTGGGCTCGCACATTGCCCCGATCAGCGGCTTTAGTCAGCCAGCTGATGCCAAGAGGGGCGTTCTTGGGCACGCCAGTGCCATCAAAATAACGTTGACCGATTAAAAGCTGCGCATCACTATTGCCCTGTTCTGCGGCTTTGAGCAGCCAACTTGCCGAGGCCTTGAGATCTTTATTGACACCTCGGCCCTGAAAGTAACAGGCGGCGACGGCCATTTGAGAATCGACAAGCCCGAGTTCCGCGCCACGTTGAAAAAATTTGAAGGCGGTTGCGTCGTTTCTTGGAACCCCACGCCCATTAGCATAGATGAGCCCAAGATTATGGTGTGCCTGTGGGAGCCCTTGATCGGCCGCCTTCTGGTACAAGCTGGCGGCTGTCGCCAAGTTGATCGGCACGCCAGTGCCGAGTTCGTAAAAGGCACCGAGGGTAAGCTGCGATTGAGCATAGCCTTGGTCCGATGCAAGGCGAAAGAACTTGACAGCCAAGGTCATGTCTTTTGGGATATCCGCGCCTTCGTAATACATTGAACCAAGATTATGTTGGCCGAATGCCAGTCCTTGGTCGGCTGCTTTCTGAAACCATTCCCGAGCCGCCGACGCATCCCGCACAACGCCACGCCCTTGTTTGTACCTCGCCCCTAGATCGTTTTGTGCGTCGGCCGATCCTTGGTCTGCAGCTTTTCTGAGCCACATCAAGCCAGTGGCATCATCTTTTGGGCCACCCTCACCCTCGAAATACATGGACCCCAGCGTGTATTGCGCAAAGGCAATGCCTTGGTCAGCCGCCTTTTGATACCATGCGCGCGCGAGCGACCTGTCCTGGCCGACACCCCAGCCTTGAAAATACATGGTTCCCATATTGCTTTGCGCCATGGCCAGCCCTTGGTCCGCAGCCTTTCGAAGCCAAAAAATGGCCAAATCATTATCTTGTGGCACGCCTTGGCCTTGCCGATAGCTCATCCCAAGATTCAACTGCCCCTCTGCAAATCCTTGTTCGGCCGCCAAACGATAAAGCGAGGCTGCCACTTGATGATCCTGAGTAACCCCACTGCCCGAGGCGTAAGCTACGCCCAGATTGTGTTGAGAGGGCGCATGGCCGCGATCGGCTGCCTTGCGAAACCATGTGACCGCGACCACAGGATCTTTTGGAACGCCAGTCCCCTCATAATAGGCAACGCCTAGATTATGTAGCGCTTCTAGAAGCCCTTGGTCTGCGGAAAGGCGATAAAGTGCAATCGCCTTGGCCCAGTCTTTGGGCACCCCATGTCCATTGGCATACATGAAGCCTAGATTGTATTGGGCAATGGCAATGCCCTGTTGGGCCATTGGCTCAAAAATAGCTAAGGCAAGTTTGTAGTCACCAGAGTTTAGGGCATCGACGCCCTCAACGTTCCATTGTTCGACAAGTTGGGCTGACGGCTTGCTCGCCTGCGTTGCCGCAGGGCCCTTCTTTGCCGCTGTTTGCGCCGCAGCAGGGGAGGCGATGGCAAAAAAAGCCGTGACGGCTAAAGTGAGCTTTAAATTTTTGCTGAGGCGCATGGGGCGGATACTTTCTGCGGCAAATTTGGCTGGGTGGAATTCGCCCTGATTAGGAATGTGGCTTGGCTCATTTCTTCAACCACTCCCGCGCCAACCTTTGACCCTCGGCGATCTGGGCAGGGGTCATTTCAACGGCGAGGAGGGCTTTGGCCGCTTTCGTCTCAGCGCATAGACAAATTCCACTTATCTCAAGCCATTTGTAGGCCTCGACAAAATTTTGCGCGACGCCGCGGCCATCAGCCAACATCGTGGCGACCGTAATTTGCGCAAAAAGGTGTCTGCCTTCAGCAGCCTCGAGGTAAAAACTAAAGGCGGTGGCTTCGCTCCTTTCGCGTCCGAGACCCTGCTCAGCCCATTTACCCAGCAAAAATTGGGCGTCTTCGTCGCCTTTTGCCGCGCCCTTCATGTACCAAGCGGTGGCGTCCTGATAACTTTGTGGCACGCCTGTTCCAGATGCATAGGATCTGGCAACGATCTTTTGGGCGTTCCATACGCCCTGATTGGCCGCCTTCAAATACCAATTAAAGGCGATGGTTTTATCTTTCGGAACACCCTGACCTTCGTCATATAGCCTTCCAATATTGACATAGGCAGCCCACAAACGCTTCTCAGCGGCCTTTTGGAACCAGCTGAGCGCCTTTGCATAATCCAGCTCTAGACCACCTTCTTCTGAATATAATCCGCCCAGATTGTTTTGAGCTTCAGGACTTCCACGCTCTGCGGCCTTAAGATACCAACTGGCGGCGATGCTCGGGTCCTTTTGCACCCCCACGCCTCTTTGGTACAAGATACCAAGTGCCACTTGGGCATATTTGTCGCCCTGTTCGGCAGCTTTTCGAAACCAAATGGCCGCCTGAGCATAATCCTGAGGGACGCCATCGCCTTCCCAATAGAGATCACCTAGATCATATAGAGCCTTGGCTTTGCCCTTTTCGGCCTTTTTCCGCAATGCGTTGATATATTCGAGTTTCCGCGCATTCGGGATGGACTTGCTTCTATTGCGAAGATTTGCCTTTGCCCATCTATCGCCTTGTTCTGCTGCTTTGCGGATCCAGCTAAGGGCGACCGCATCGTCGAGGGGAACCCCTTCACCTTTTTCATAAAGTTGACCAAAACCAAACTGCCCCGGTGGATATCCTTGATTGGCAGCTTTGGAATACCAGTCAGCGGCGGCAACAAAATCCTTCTGAAGGCCCATTCCTTCCTTATACATATATCCCAATGTCGCTTGGGCTTCGGGATAACTTTGCTCTGCGGCCTTTCTCAACCAACTTATGGCGAGACCGTAGTTTTTTTCGACACCATTGCCATAGAAATACTGCCGTGAGAGGTAGGTCTGGGCGTCGGGATCACCTGATTCAGCTGACTTTGTCAGCCAACTTATGGCTTTCGCTTCGTCCTTTTGAGTACCTTGGCCATAAAGATAGAAAGTGGCAACTGCGCGCTGTGCGAGCATATCTCCTTGGTCTGCAGCCTTTTGAAACCAAAGCAGCGCAGCGGCTTCATCCCGTGGCACACCGCGTCCATTCACATACATGAAGCCTAGCTCCATCTGCGCATCCCTATGGCCTTGGTCGGCGGCTTTTCGAAGCCAAGTAATTGCGAGAGCATCATCTCGCTTCACGCCGCCCCGGTTCTTGGCATACATGTATCCAAGTTGATATTGCGCGTCCGCAAATCCTTGATCAGCCGCTTTCTGATACCAGATGACTGCGGCGGCTCCATCACGCTCGACCCCGCGCCCATAGCGGTACATGTCGCCGATCTTAAACTGGGCCCGTGCATCACCAGCTTGGCCGAGTTGTTCAAAAATGCCTTGCGCGCGCTTAAAATCTCCGGAGTCAAAAGCAGCCAGCCCATCTTGATAGGTCCCAGTCGTAGCCGGAGATGTCTTCTGGCTCAGGGGCGAGGCCTGTTGCGCGGCGATTGGCGTGGCAACGCCCATAAGTGCCGCGACGGCTGCCATTACCGAAACGCTATTGGCCAAATACATACGCCAGACCCTTAAATCGACATAAAATCGCTTTTTCAGAAGGTTGTCACAATTCCGTTAGGTATATGTGATTGTCAATCTTAGGCTGCGGGCTTCGGTTGGTAATGCGGGGGCGATCACAGTTTGTTGAAGGGGCCTGCCTGAGACTATGTGTCGGTTCCCACGATCTCGCGCCGCTCGGCCATTGGCCGCGCTGAGGTCAATAACGAGTGCTTAGGCTGCGCCACCCAAGCTGCTGAAGGCTCCTTCCATCGCGGATAATCGGCGCTGGGATGGCGGATGCCGTGCCGTGGGGATGGTTGGTCGCCCATTTAATTGCCGTAACAAATATCTCGGGTAGATGTTGATCTTTTTCGACCCAAAACATATCCTCAGAGGATTGGAGACCGTCAACATGGTAGCAAAAATTTCGCCAAGAATTCTTGGTTTGTGCGCAAGTGCATCATTTATGGCAGCCTGCGCCACAGATTATGTGCCTCCACCAAAACATCTAACGCCACCCCCGCTTTGGGCGGGAAGCGCTGAGCCTGACTCTATCCGTCGAGAGTTGGACTTCCATCCGGGCATAAAGAGAAGTGGCGATTGGCTTCAAAAAACGTCCGCTACATTGTATCGAGAAGGCCGCATCGTCGATGAAATCAGATACAAAAGTCCTTTTGGCAAAGAGATTATAATCCCTGCCAATACACCGGTACATGCGCAACAATTGAGCGTTTCACGCACAACCAGCTATAATTACATGCCAGTCAGGACTGACAATCTGAATGCATTAAACAACCCTATTGAGTGGTGCTATTCAATACCAGCGGATACGGCTTGCATCTTTTGGGAAGGTGAAACGCGCGCTCGCTATATTGGAATGGTCGCGCTTTCGCAGCGCAATTTGATTGGCTTTTCGGCCGCAGGCATGATCGGGCCGATGCCCAATATCGTTGAAGGCGATGCAGATTTTGGAGGGCCTTTGGTCGCCTTTCAAAGGATTGTCGACATTAATGATGAAGGATTTTCGATCATGTCAACGATCAAAGATGGACGCCAAGAAGAGAAAGAAGTCAAAAAGAAGAGTGTCATCTTGTGGCAAGGCCGCAACCAAGTTGAGCTGGATTTTATGTACATAAAGCCAGTCAAAAATGCGGAGGGCAAGATTGATTCAGTTGAGGTGTCGGTCCGGAGTGCTGCGGATAAGTTGCCTTGATTTTCTAATCACTCAATCTTTGCCAAAATCGTTTCTGGCCGTGATCATGTGTAATCGCTTGCGAAGCAGGGGGGCTACCAACCCCGCCTGCGATTGCACGTCTAGCTGCGCAGAAAACCGCGCTACATCCGCATCACAAAAATCCATACATCCCTTGAAAACATTGGTGGGTGATGCAGGGTTCGAACCTGCGACCCGCTGATTAAGAGTCAGCTGCTCTACCAACTGAGCTAATCACCCGACCGACTTGTTTATCTGGGCTAGTGCCGCTGGCGTTTGGTTTGCGCGAGCCGCCTCGAGA